>JALWSL010000832.1 GCA_027080405.1 Planctomycetaceae bacterium | reverse complement strand
CGTCTGGAGGGACGATGTTCCGGTACCCGGGTAATCGGTTCGAAAATTCGCGATTTCAAACAGTCAGGGATCGATCTGGTCGGTGCTTCGGGCCTGTTTACCAGTCAGATTTCTTTCACCTGGAACGAATTCACGACGAACAGTTTTTCTGCCGCTGCCATACGTATCAAGGATGGGCCTGAAAATAGCGAGGCATTGACAATTCAGAATTGCAGATTTATTGGGCCGATGAGAGCGGGGCTTGAAGCAGAAACGGATTTCTTTCGCTTTCTCAACATAAAGGAAAACACATTCTACCAGACAGATACCGGAATCTCATTCGTGGCCACAACACCGCCGATGCTGGACTCCGTTATCATTTCGAACAACACGTTTTTCAACAATAATATCGCAATCCGCTTTTCGCAGGCTCCCGATCCCTCAAGCACCGAAATCGGCCTGCTGAGAAATCTCTTTTATGGGTCGAAACAGGAAGACCTGGTTGTCGCCAAGGGTTACGATTCTGGTAAATTCCAGGCAATGTTGATGAAAAAGTATCCGGGTGCTTTCGAAAACTGGACGACGCATGCACCACAGCCGAATGCTTCGAAAGCCCAGAATATTCTGTTTGGATACCGTGGGGTTCAGGGGGTGAAGGATTTGAAGTTCGTCGGTTCCAAACCTGGCCCCGGTTTCATGAGGCCAGCCAACGGGAAAGGTCGTCTGCAACAGGTCGAGTCGGATCTCAAAACGTATGTTGGAGCCGTCTCTCCGTAATGTTTTATCGTTTGGGCTTCAGGCTTCACTGCAGAAAGGCGACCTGGCCCAATTCGCGTCAGAGCAAGAGACCAGAAAGAAGCCCGGCATCAAATTTATGTATTGATGCTGAATGCCTTTCAGTATTTTTACCTGCAAAGTGCCACAAACGCCACACGCCGATTGTTGCTCGCAGTATCAAGCTGCTTTTCTGCCTGTTTTCCATGCGTTCTGTTCTCTGGCCGATCGCACAGCCCTGGAAAGTCCGTTGACAACCTGTTCAATTTGAGAACGTTCCAGCTCCGCAAAAATTGGTAAAGCCATGATGTCTTCACTCAGTTTTTCAGAGACGGGGAATTGTCCTTTTTTGTAGCCGTGATGGGCAAAACAGGGTTGCAGATGAAGTGGCTTGGGGTAGTAGACGGCACAGCCAATATTCTGCTCGCGTAAGGAATTCAGAACGTCGTCTCGCAAGCCTTCCTGAACACGAACGCAAAACTGGTTGTAGACATGTCTGCGGGCAGGAAGAGTTTGAGGGAGTTGAATCGCATCTTCCAGATTTTCATTCTTGCATAACTCTTCGTACCAGTCGGCGTTTCGCTGTCGCCCCTGTGTCCATGAATCGAGATGTCGCAGCTTGACGGAAAGGACTGCAGCCTGTAAGGCATCGAGGCGGCTGTTCATTCCAACCTCCAGATGCTCGTAACGACCGGCATCGCCATGAACGCGTAAACGCCGCATACGTTCTGCCAACTGGGCATCGTCGGTAGTTATCATGCCTCCGTCGCCCGCTCCTCCCAGATTCTTGGTGGGAAAGAAGCTGAAACAGCCAACCGTTCCGAGTACGCCGGCTCGACGCCCCTGGAATTCAGCCCCGATTGCCTGAGCAGCATCCTCGATGACAACGAGATCATGCTTGACTGCCAACCGGCAGATCGTATCCATTTCAGCACATTGTCCGTAGAGGTGAACAGGCAGGATAGCTCGTGTTCTGGGAGTGATGGCGGCGGCGATCGCGTCCGGATCGATATTGAAACACTCCGGCTTGACATCTGCAAACACTGGAATGGCTCCCACTCGTTCAATACAACTCGCAGTGGCGAAGAAAGAAAAGGGAGTGGTAATCACCTCATCACCGGGGCCAATATCAAGGGCTTTTAATGCCAAAATAAGGGCATCCGTTCCTGAAGCACAACCTATGGCATAACGGGAATCGCAATAATGGGCGATTTCCTGTTCGAGATTGGATACGTCTTCTCCGAGTACGAAACCCTGTGATTCAAAAACCCGTTGCACCGCCTCATCAACTTCCTGTTTGATACTTTGGTACTGCGGCTTCAGGTCGATTAACGGAACCGGGTTCCTGGCAGGCTGGGGAAATGGAACGGTCGGTGGGACTTGCGAATTCATGTGCGACTCCATTCGCGGGAACGACTCCAGAACAGATTTCCGAAATCGGTGTGATGACAACAAGATACGACGAACCTGACAGCCGGGTCTCAGTCCTTCATGGAAGAAAACCGGTAAGGCTCCCGCAACCTAAAATGATTCATGTTTTCTGTCAATAGGAAGCATTCATCAGGGCTCAAACCTCCATTTCAGAAGGAATGATAAACGAGATAGACGGAAAAAAGCCTTGCTGTACCGCGATCGACCGTTCGAGACGAAGGGATTTCCCTTTTTGAAATAATTACAACCGGCTGCCGTGGCCAAATTTTGCAGCTTCCCGATAAC
>JALWSL010000831.1 GCA_027080405.1 Planctomycetaceae bacterium | reverse complement strand
TTCATGGACTCGGCGAGACGTCGAGTCTAGCCCAATTCCCCTTCGATCCGCAGGAGGATCAACAGATCATTCAATGCCGCCTTGCCGCGAGGCGCGTCGGGGAGATGGGAAGACTCCGAGGCCCGCTTCAGCTCCTCGACGAGTCGCTCGTATTCGCGCCGGTGGAAATCCAGATCTGCTGACGACAGCCTCGACTTTTCTGGACCGGACAGTTTCCTTGCAATCAGTTCCTCCAGGAACGGTAGTCTTGCCGTCTCGTTCAGAAGCCGCAGGTTGGCCTCGATTCTTCCGGTGCGCATCAGGTGAACGCCGGTCAGCAACACACGATAGACATACAGCAATGGTTTCACACGCGGCGGGTTTTCCTTGAGGAACAATTTCCATTGCGTGGCAGCGAATCCAAGGTAGTGATGAGCGTGGTGGCGGGTGATGCAGGTGGCAGCGATCTCTTTGAGCTCCTCGTGTGCCGGAGTTGTGTGTACGACCAGCGGCGAGTAGATTTGCTCCAGCACGTAGCCGTTTTTCTTCAACACGAGCCCAAAATACTTGTGGACGTCGTGCGTAACGAGGTCGATTTCGATCCCGTCTTCGACTCCCGACCGCTCGACTGTTTCACACCCACAGTCCAATCCGACCACTTCCGAAAGTGGCAACAAGTGAACGCCTCGCAAGTCGAAGTCCGAATCGGCCGAGGGAAAACCGTATAGATGCGCTCCGCTGACGGTGGCAAAGAGCAACGGATATGGATGGTGTTCGGCCTGCCGGCGCAGGTGTTCCTCATTGTCGATCATGGCAGCTCCTCAGACATCGCCAGCCGTCGGGCCTTCACCAGGAATTCGTTCGCGCGTTCGTAATCGGGACGCGCAGGCAGTTGGGAGTTCTTGAACGCCTCGTCGAATTGCCGATGGAGGGTCTTCCGCCATGTCTCGATCTCGCTCCACGGCATCCGACCCGCCTTGATGGCCAGCAACGCATCACGGTGCTCACCAACCGATACCGGAACGAATCCATCGCGCAGGACGGTGATGCCCGAGAGCAGCAATCGGACCAGATGCATCACATGCTTCCATTTGACCTGGCCACGGTTGCGAATACTGGCCTGCATCTTCTTGAACTGCGACATGACATAGCCGTTGTACGTCTGATAGACCAGCCGAGACAAGAAGATGTCCTTGAGCTCCAGCAGTTCACGGGCTAGCGGCGTGGCTGTTTCCACGATCGGTGTGTAGAGGCATTCCAGCACGTTCGGGTTGGCCTTGAGTGCCAGGATGATGAACTTCTGGATCTCCCAGTACGCTTCCTGAGTCGCCTCGTTTTCGATTTGTTCGGGGACACCGTACAGGGACCAATGGGAGTCCGCTGGGGGAAGATAGATGCCGCGGCGATCCGTGTCCGACGCGGCATCGTCCAGCCCATAAGCACGAGATCCGATGACACAGCGGAAAATGACGCGACCGAACAGTCCGTCATTGGCCGGAAGGTCTCTCGAGCCGCAGGCGTTCCTCTGTTTGTAGTCGGCAAGCAGAGTCAGCTCATGGTGATGCAATGCCGCTTCGAAACCGTCGGGAAAGCGGATTCGATAAGCGTGCTGCGGGTCCATCGGTGCTTTCACAACCACGCCGACCGCCCCCGCCGGATGCACTGTCCGACCGCTGGATCCCTGGATCGGTCTGCTGGTGACCACCTGAGATCCCTCAACGAAGATCATATTGGAATGATGTTGAGCACGCTGCGGCATGAGAACACTCCAAACTTGCGGCTACTAGAGCAACGATGCGTCGCGAATGCCTTCAGTACCTCCGTAATGCTCGACCGAATTGTCGTGAAGGCGTGCTACACAATCGCTATCGAGAAAGATCGGATCTGCCAGAAGCTGTCAATTCCGGCGAAGGAGTAGGCCAAGTTTCCAGTGAAATGAGGACCAGCGATCGCCCGTCACGAAGGGTCTCGAACGGCATTCCCGGCATCGATGGATTTTACGCGAGTCCGGAAAACCTTGTGCATCGCCTCCAGTTTCTCTAGCAGCCAGGCATGTTGCTCGGGCCACTCGCTTTCCTTCAAAGGGTCAATGCCGTGGCGCACAAGCAGTATCTGGCACGTTTTGTTCTGAGGACGGTTTCTCCATACGAGTGGTTCCCCTAATTCCGCTTCGATATTGTCTTTGTCACGTTCCAGAATTGCGAAATGCGACTTAGCGTGCGGACCGTAGAGGTTCAACAGGACGCCAATTCGGTTATCCCGCGTGTTGGCGAATGCGTCGAGCGTGAAATTGGACTTCCCAATCGAGAAGCTGTACCAGTTCTGGGCCGGCGGCTTGGTTCCTCGAAGACGACTTCCTCTTTCTTTCAACAGATCTCGAAGCCCCGTCCAATAACGACGCTGGATTTCCTTAGTGGGACTCAACTGGCCTCCAAAGCGTTCTTGCAAGGCATGGCCGCGTTTCCAGTCGTTCGGCTTCACCACGACATTGA
>JALWSL010000830.1 GCA_027080405.1 Planctomycetaceae bacterium | reverse complement strand
GGTTGTCTGGCTTGAATCTTGACCTGGACGACACCTTTCAAACACCTGCACCGTGATTCCCAGGCTAGAATGAGATAAAGCAGACACTGTTATCGACCCGTGAGCAGAGAAGCAGCGAACGAAAAAGACGAATGCCTGCTTTATGGAACGGGAACAGCCAGTACGTCAATGAACCACTTGAGCCGTTCCGTCGCTCTCGCATTATGGAGCGTCCAATGTGTATTGATAAGACGAAACGTCATTTCTTCTTGGCGCGGGCGGCTCTCTTTTTGCGCGAGGCTTCGAGAATGTCGTTAAGCTCTTTCTTTTGTTCTTCGGTCAGTACGCTTTGAATTTCGAGTGATTGCTGGGTGCGCAGGTCTTCAAGTTCACGGAGAAGAGCTTGAATTTTCGATCGATAATCGGCCTGGATTTGATAGATTTTTTCTTTCTGAGCCTTGCTGAGTCCAATTTTACCATAATTATTGGGCAGGCGACGCACTGCCTTTGCCTTGCCTTTTTCAGGTGCCTGGGGGCCTTCATCTGCAAACCCGGTTCCAGCGATCAACAAAGCAATATGGACAGCAACAATCTTCAGCAAAATTTTCATTTATCTCATCCTTTTCTCGACTCATCGTTACCGATCTTGCTCCCGAGTTGAGTTCCATTCAAATACTCAAACAGAAGCAAATAGACAGATATTACAGATGCAACTATTGTGCACCTCCTGCTGCCTGATTTCAAGTAAGCCCATGGTATAACTCGAAAGGTGATGGTATCTGGTAGGTGGCCCCTACGATTCTACCTCTGTCCCTCGAGGATGGCATGCATATCTCGGGAGCGGTTATGTTCAAACTCGCCCTGTTTCTTCACAATATGCTCATCCTATGAAGAGCAGGGGAGGAATATTGTTTTTTTACTTTCCAAATGATGATTGATCCGATATACTTCTCCGCGTCGAGATGGTCGGGCTCTCGCATGGCGGGTAGTCGCTTCGCGTTTCCTTTGGTAAGGTAAGGGGCGGCATTTTGACGCATTGACTGCTACTTGGAGTGGTTGATTTCAGGAGAGATGGCAGAGTGGCCGAATGCACCGGTCTTGAAAACCGACGTACCGAGAGGTACCGGGGGTTCGAATCCCCCTCTCTCCGCTCCTGATCCCTTGGGGCTGCGTAAACGTCTTGTTTTGTAGCCTCAAAAGGTTTTCGGGTTTTGAAGAATCTGTTTTTGTACTGAATTTGTACTGAACCGAAACGTTACACATTGTCATGTCCTTTTCTTGATAAAGTGGTAAGATTGCTTTCAGGTTGAGACCTGTTCAAACAGATTGGCTTGTGTCCGAGTATTTTATCCTGGGTTGGCAGGTTAACCCAACTGGCCGTCTGCTTACTGGTTCAGTTTTTTCATCGCCATCTGAGACGCCTGATTGGCGATGTGGGTGTAGTGCTGGAGTGTCTTTCGGTCAACGTGTCCGACCCAGTCGCGAATGACTGCTTCCGGAATCCCCGCAATGATTGCGCGAGAAATAAAACTGTGACGGAATGTATGCAGGTGACCGTTCAGGCCCGTCTTTTTCAGCGTTCGCTTTAACGACTCCAGCAATCTTCGTTCTGAAACCTGGTGGTCTCCCTTCGGGTATTTTATTGATGCCCGGGCAGTAAAGACCCATCGATGCCTCTTTTGCTGAGCGAGGATGGCTTCCCAGGCGCGTGGCGAGACCGGGATGGCCCGAATATTGCCCGTTTTTGTCGTCCAATCATCTTTGGGTCGGATATGAATCAGGTTCTGCTCTCTGTCGATATCCTCCCACGTCAACCACTTCAATTCCCCAATCCGCATTCCGGTTTCAGCAAGCAACGTAAAAACTGCCCGATGACCGGGAAAAACGTTCTGCAGAATTTTTTCAATGTCATCATCGCTCCAACAAGGTTGTGTCCCCGTTTTCGGTCTTGGCAGACGCAATCCTTCCAGAGGATTCTCGGCAATCATTCGCCTGGTTTTCGCAAAACGCAAAAGACGGCGAATGATACCAATTTCATTATGGATCGTTTTCGGTTTTGCCTCCTGCCTTTTTCGGTGCTGCTTGTATCGGTCAACAAATTTCGGGTCGAGTTGAGTCAGGTCATCGATGCCGTTATCCCCGGCGAAGCAGGTCACAGTATCAAGAACCTGACGATATTTGGTGATCGTTTTGGGCCGAAGTTCTTCTGCTTCACAACTGCGAATCAAATCATCACTCGCCCTCTTTATCGTGACTGGAACAAGAGGAACTTTTTTTGCAGTCGGTTCCTGAAGCAGTTCACGCTCCCAAAGAATCGCCCTGGCATGTGCCTGTTTCTTGCTTCGCGTTTTAAGAGACTTTCGAATCTGCCTTCCCTGATGCTGGGCGTTAACCCACGAGGGCAATCGCATGAATTGGCACGGCAATTGCATTGTAGCAGGATCGGTGTTTGAGACCAGTACGGTCTCGTTATGCGCAGGGATATTTGCAACT
>JALWSL010000829.1 GCA_027080405.1 Planctomycetaceae bacterium | reverse complement strand
GTTTCTTTTCGCGGTGGGGTTGCAACGCCTTTTATCGATACGGTATTAAAACGCTTTCAGCATCACTCTTGTGACAGCAAGCAGAACAAGCCTGATGATAGAGCTACTGTCTGAACTTACACCCGAAATACCGATTGAGATAACATCGGGTTTAATCGTGGCGAACCTGCTTGCCCTGTCGGTTTCTTTTTGGGGACTTTCACTTTGGTGGCGTTGGATCGTTCCGCTGTTTCTGGGGGAAAGGGGACGTGAGCCAATCTGTTTTCGACAGAGCAGCAAAGGCCGGGCAAAAGTTTCGATACCTTCGCCACCGATCATGCTGGCCGGTTTTTGGATCGCCCTCCAACTGATCTATGCCATCAAAGGCGAGTTTAACACCGAACAGCCAGCCGATCCCGGTCTCAACATGATTTTGACCAACGCGATGCTCCAGATCGGCATTGGTGGTTTTTTGATTTTTCTATGGGAGTTTTCTCCTTCCTCGGGAAGCATGATCGATTATTTTCGCATTGATAACTGGAAAACGGAGATTCAGGCCGGTGCGGAACTGTTACTGCTGGTTTTTCCCTGGACTGTTTTTTTGGGCATCCTGTCCGGTTTATGGAAAACTGTTGAGGATTTGCATCCGTTGCTGCAACTGCTGCAACAGGGGACGCCCGATTTGATCCTCGGGGTCGGAATGACAGCGGTGATCATTGCCCCGCTGGTGGAGGAGCTTCTCTTTCGTGTTCTGCTACTCAACGGCCTGGTCGAAGCTGGCCAACTGAACCGATTTGTCGCCTGGCTTGTTGTTTCTCTCGGCTTCAGTCTGGCACACGGTTTTGCAGATGCGATTCAACTGCTTCCGCTTTCGTTATCGCTGGGATGGTGTCTGCTTCGCCGTCAAAGCTACCTGGCGATTGTCACAGCCCACGCCCTGTTCAATGGTTTGATGATGTTGATCTCGCTGATGTCCTTGTCGCACTGAGAAGCGATCATCGTGCTGATCGTTTTCGCAGCGGGCCTGATCCGATCGGACAACAAAGAATGGAAAATGGCAAAGAAGTCCGTGATGGCCTGTTTTTCAGGCCGCGAAGCTGGAGAGAAGTTCGGGATGTTCAAGTTCGCCGGCGATAAGCCCTCCCCGCAGCACGGAGAAGGCAACATCCTGAACCCGGCGGACGGATTTGATCTGGATGGGCAGATCGACGTCATCAATGGCTTCCTGGAACAGTCTCTCGATTCCGCTTGGCCCTGCCATCGGCCCTCCGATAATCAGAGGTAATTTTCCCGGAAGTTGGGCCATGAGAGAAGGATTCAGTTCCTGCCTCATGCGGTACAATCCCAAACGGATAATCTCACGGTACTGGTTCCGCAATTCAAGCGTTCGTGAATCGGAAATGCAGTTGAGACTTTTGACTCCTTCCCGCCAGAGACGGATCGGCCTTGTATCGAGCACTTCCCGCCCATCCTTGAGCCTGACAAACTGATGATCGCTGACAGCCAGTTGGCGGTCGACGTGAATTCCTCCGCGTGGCAGGAAGAAACGGGCCAACTCCCGCGTCTGATAGACAATGGAAACATCCATCCGGGCGGCTCCCATTTTGACGGCGATCCCGGAAAAGCCGATGTCGGCACATTCAGAGAGAATCAACCCCATTCCGGGTGAAATCACACTCGGTTGATACCCTTGCAGTTTCACCAATCTCAACAGAAAACCGAGGTCATCCTGCAGGGCTGGATCCTCATCATTTATCGCTGGCTGCGAACTGATTACCGTGCAGGTGGCACCCTGTTGTGCGGCTGGTGGAATCAGACCCTCAACCAGCGCGCCCAAAAATTGGCGTGAGACGGGATCGTTACTTCGGATTCTCCCGTCATCCAAAGCGGACTGCATCGGCAAAGAGAGGATTTCAGCCAGATCATTCGCGGCGCTGCCGTAAACGATCATTCCCTGATCGCAATGGGCTACTTCATCGCCATGCCGTTCCAGCAGACGCCGACGCGCCTTTGAATCTTCCAGAACGAGGTATTCCGTCGATACCCGTCGAGCGAGCAAACGTCCCGCCTCACGACGTAACGAACGAAATTCACTCCCTCCGAACTCAATTGCGATATTCATTGTACTTCTTCTCATCTGTAACCGTTATTGATTTCCTGCATCCTCCGCCGAAAGCGTCTGTGTCACTTTTGTATGGAGATCGCCGGACGATACAAACAGGCCCGTTTCCGCTTCCCAGAAAATGGGAACGGCTGATTTCCTTCTGGTTGCTGCCCTCGAAAACTTTGGCCCATCGGCTGGCTGCTCGATTGCGGATTCACTATCTGATTCTGCCTTCTGCTCATGTTGTCCCATTTTTGAGGCCAGGTGCGGCTTTTTGATTTCATGGCTCGAGTCGAGTCGGAATTCATAATACAGATTCGGTTTGCCAAAAAATTTCAACTCACGGGGCATCAGTACCCGCTCCTCAATGATGGGGATTCGATTTTCCAGCAGCGATTTCAGGCCGTTTTCTTTTTCCTGTTTGGCCCGGGTCAAGGGATCACTGGAAAATGGCTGCGAATTTTCCCGAGTTCCGGAAGCAACCGGCGCGGAGGAAGAAGGCGGGGGAGAAACAGTCTGCGTGGCCGGTGGTTGATCGGTAAACGACTTCCTGGCCGTCCGCTCGGAAATTGTTTCCCGCTGTTCGTCGATGTAGCCGGAGCGTGGAAATTGATTTCGCACCGCGGAGATAATGACGGTCACCACCCCAATAACAACGATGGCTCCTGCGATAAACCCGATCATCGTTCCTCCAGCCGCTTCCTTTAATTCGACGGGATTGGGAACAACTTCTCCTGCCTGGGCAGCGTGTACTGCCCCCTTCGACTTTTTTTCCAACAGAGCGGTGAAAGTATCCTGTCCGGTCGAGGAAGAGGAAGCCGATTCCGAATCGTGTTGCGACTGGTCGTATTGCCCGAAAGATTCGAACTGTTCAAGATTCGCTCGACTGCTTTCAGCTTCAGGTTTATCAGATTCGGGAGAATGATCCGGATCAGCCAGGATGGATAAATCGGTTGATAGATCATCCAGAACAACAGCTGAACCTTCCCGATCGGTCTGTTCAGGATCGATGCTGATCAATTCATTCGATGGCGGTTGGTTTACCACTTCCTGAGGAACGAACAGCGCTTCCGATTCACTTGGGGCTTCATTCTCACTCGGCAGCATGGGCAGAGTGACATTCTGTTTCAGTTTCTGTTCTTCCGTCTCCGATTTCGTTTCCGGTTCTGTTTTGTTACTCTGCTCCGGGCCTGATGCGACAATTTCCGAATAGGCGATGATTGTCGGTTTCAGAACCGATTTTTCATTGCCGGTCGTAGAAAGCAATGGCAGCGGGCTCCGCAACGAGTGTCCCATTGGTCGATCAACCAGTTTGGCCAGCCCGACAGAATCATCTGGTGAAACCGAAGACGTTTCTGCCCCGTTCCCTGCATCTGGTCGAATCTGTGGTGGTTCTTCACCGATGACGACAGGAGTGGGAAGTCTGGGGATGGTATCGCGATTCACCAATGCTTTGGGAATACCGAGAATCATCCCGGCGGCCAGGACATCGGAACGGGCCCTGTTTTTCCGGCCCACCAGAATTCGGGTTTTCCGCGCAACAGCTTGAGATTGTCTCATGTATTTGGTGAGCAATGTCTCGACAGTCAACGTTTCCCCCCAAAGAGGCAGAACGACCGGCTCCGAAGTCAGTCCGAGAAGGACAATTTGCCCGTGATTGAGATGCGGTCGGCTGCGTTTCAGATTCGCACGATCCACCATCATGGAAGAACCGGAACCTGGGGACGGTTGGGGAAGATCATTAAACGAGACCGTTCGGGCAGCCGTCTGCCAGGCGCGATCCAGAATGACGACATCGCCATCGGAAAGCTTGAACTGCTCCTGTCCGGAACTGAGCAAGACCAGAATCGATTTGCCTCCACGCAGGACCCGTATCTTCTTTCCCGCAGCGGCTGTCGGGCCTCCCGCGAAATCAATCAATTGCTTCAGAGTGACTTCTTTCTGCTTCACCTGATAAGTCGCCGGTCTGGCAATCTCACCAATAATTGCAAACATTTGAACAGACGAGGAGTCTTCTTTCTCACCGAAAACGATCGTACGTGGGGCAGCGGCTACTGCCATTGTTGCCCCCAGCAGACTGATCGCAACAGCACAGATCAGACATAACTCTTTTCTGCAAGAATAGATACGTCGTTTGCGCATCATTCAATTATCCCCCCGATTCCGTTAAATTTGTTCAGGCGCAGGCTGTCCCTGATCGGTATAGACCCGCACAATCGTAATAATCGGCATATTCGGTGCGAGGCATCAGGAAAATCGGTTTCGGCAACGGGAAAGCTGTTCTGTTGTCGTGGGTGAAGGCAAACCGTTAGACTGAATCGGACAGATTGATAACGTTTCAAGTTCGTCCCAACCAGTACGATCCTTCTATGTCTGTCTATTTTATCTTCTACCTTCTTTTTCCCATGCTGGTGGTGACGGTTTTGTTGGGAGTCTATCTGTTGACGGGTGTTTCGCTTTTCGATTTTTTCAGTGCGTTTTCGGACAGGGGAGCCAAACTGACCTGCTGGCACTGCGAAAAGGAAACACTCGCCAACCGGAAAACGTGCCAGCATTGCGGAAAAGAATTGCAGTAAAAAGGCCGATCCGTTTTTCATCCGTTTCTTTTCATCTTTCCAGATTGTTGAACAATGAATCCTGAAACACAACATTCGCGTCGTCATTTCCTTCGTACAACCTGTTCTGCCTCCACGTTGGCTGTCACCGGCTACCTGGCCAAGCCGATCAGCGCGGCACCGGCCCAAAACAGGCGAAACCGTCTGATTGCGTCAATCACAAAGGAAACCATTCGACGCAATCGGGATGGTTCTTCGCAAACATGGTTTCATCCGCGCTGCTGCCTGATCCCCAATCGGCATGGCTCAGCAAAAATATTGATGAATCTGCAGGTGATAGGCGGTTCCGATTATTTCGGGCCGGTTCATTGGAGTGAATCAAACGATTTGGGAAAAACCTGGACCGATCCACAACCGATCCCTTCATTGGGGCGTGACCCGATACAGGGGCATAAAGGGCTGATGGCCGGTGTGTGCGACGTGGTGCCTCAGTATCATCCACCAACGGGAACCGTCCTCTCGTTGGGACACGTCGTGTTTTATCGTGGCCCCCGTTTTGCCAGAGGCGATCAACTGGCCCGTTACCCGGTTTATGCGGTTCGCCAAAAAGATGGTTCCTGGTCGCAGCGGAAAATTTTGAAATGGGACGATCCGCGGGGTTCGTTCATATACAGCAACAACTGCGGACAGCGAATCGTCATGCCCAATGGCGATATCATGATGTCCTTTACCTTCGGCCCCAACTCCAAAAACCGCATGGTGGCAGGTGTGCGTTGTTCCTTTGATGGTAGCGAATTGAACGTCCTCGAAGTTGGCCCCGCGTTGAAAAATAACGTTGGGCGCGGCTTGCTCGAACCTTCCATCACTCGATTTCAAGACCGGTTTTTCATGACGATTCGCGCAGAAGATGGGCATGGCTATGTTGCGGTCAGTGAGGACGGTTTGAATTACAGACAGAAAACCGCCTGGGCCTGGGACGATGGCAAACCGATCGGCATGTCGACCACGCAACAACACTGGTTGACACATTCGGACGGCCTGTTTCTTGTCTACACTAGAGAAGATCGGTCCAATAAAAACGTCATCCGCTGGCGAGCCCCGCTCTGGGTCGCGAGAGTCGATCCTGAAAAACGCTGCCTGATTCGCGAAACGGAACAGGTCGTGCTTCCTCTGGTGGGGGATGGAATCAATGATCCCGATCACGTGGCGTTGATGGGAAATTTCGATGTCACCAATCTCAGCCCCACTGAATCCTGCGTGACCGTTGGCGAATGGATCCCCAAGGCAGGAGCCAAAGGCGATTTACTGCTGGCGAGAATTCGTTGGAATAAACCGAACAGAGAGGTCAACGTCAACTGATCATCCCCACGACAGTTGCACAACTTCCCTCTCATGTCGCAACTGTCAACTGTGGATTATCGATAATCCTCCCCCGTCAACGATTTCAGAACCGATTGCTGCCAGTGGTGTAGTTGCTGTTCGAGATGTTGGGCGATTTCCGGATGCACTTCAAGCAGATTCCGTTTTTCCGCAGGATCGTTGATGAGGTCGAACAGTTCGATTCGGTTCTCTTTTCCTTTGGGGTGAATGACCAGTTTGTATCGGTTGTCGACGATGGCTCGCGGCCCTGAATAATCTTCGGCCGTGATTGTCGGATGCCGAAAGTTGCGGAAGTTGCGTGTGGGAATGCCGTTGCCCAGTTTGACCAGCGGCGTTGTTCCTTTTTGCAGTTCTGGATCGATATAATTTTCCAGATGGCTTTGCAATTCATGTTTGAAGTCGAACTTCCAGAAGCAGATCGGCTTGGGGCGCTGTTTCATTTTTCCATCGAGCAAACAGGAAAGATCGATGCCATCTATTGGACGGGATGGAACAGGAATATCGAGAATCGAACAGAGCGTTGGCAGGATATCACTGGTCACAGCATGCACATCGCTGGCGAATGGCTTGGGGATGCGAGCGGGCCATTCGATGAGGGCGGGCACGCGTGTTCCGCCTTCATAGACAGACGCTTTTTGACCACGAAACGGAGACGTTGCCAAGCCGCTGCGGGGCGTTCCGTTATCACCACAATACCAGAATAGCGTGTTGTTTCTCAGATCTTCGTTTCGCAGATAATCGCGCAGCGTGCCGATGGCTCGATCCATCGCGGTAATTTCCGCGAACCGTTCCCGCAACACTTCACGCAACGGTCGTCTCACCTGCAACCCGGTTTTGTTCGATGTCAGCCGCACCATTTTCTGTTGGTACTCCTGCGGCAAATGATCATAAAGAGCAAGATCCTCGGGGAGCCCACTATATGGTTCGTGAGGCGAACCGAACCAGACCACCGCCAGGAACGGTTTCCCTTCTTTTTGGGCTTGCTTGATGAATTTGATCGTTTCATCAACGACAATCGCCGAGCTTTCCCCTTTGAACTGAACCGGAGGGCCACCATTGCGCGAAAGGAACGGGTTCATTTCGAAAAAGTTATCATGTGAAACCCATTGGTCGAAACCCATTGCTCCCGGGTTCGTCGGGGAACTCGCTTTCACCGGGCCCAGGTGCCACTTGCCAAAATGTCCACAAGCGTAGCCCGCTTTTTTCAGTAACTGGGCGATCGTAATTTCTTCCGGACGAATTGAGCAGCCGGCGATAAACGTTCCGTACCGGTTCGGATGCCTGCCGGTGAGAACACTGCCCCGCGTGGGCGAACAGGAAGGGTGAGCCGCGTAGAAGTGATCAAGCCGCAACCCCTGCCTGGCCATTTCGTCCAGTACCGGAGTCTGCAAAAACTGATGCCCATTGTAACCGGTCTCTTCCCAGCCGTGATCATCCCCCATGCAAAGAATGATGTTCGGCCGCTCATCGGCGTTCAACGAAGAACAAACAAAACAGAGCACAAACAACAACACCAGAACCGGACGATTCTCGCTGGTAAATGAAATGGCTCTGATAACCGATGTGGCAGCGTTGTTCTTCGTAATCATGTTTTTGTGGCCATGTTCATCTACTTCGCCGTGACAGGCAGTCTCCATCGGCTCGGTCGTGCCCCGATTGACGGACTGCACGCTTTACATCGCTGAATCAGCCTGCACCGCTGAGGCGAAGATATCGCTCCATTTTATTCAGGAGGGAAGGGAGTTCGCTTGAGCTGACTTAACCGCCTGTTGACCTCTTCCATATTGAACTCTTTGGGGTCAAACTCGTCCAGGTAGAAGAAGTCTGTGACTTCCTCGCTGTTTGGATCGTTTTGTGCTTCCAGCATCTCGGCGTATCCCCAAACGCCTCCACAATCTTCGGGAGGACACGCATTTTCCCCGGCAATACAACGTGGGTGTGCCCAGTCTTCGGTCGATTCAAATTGCTTTTCAATAACAATTTCGTGTTCCCAGCTATCTCCAAAATCATAGAGATAGATGAACTTTTTCCGCTTCTTGCCTAATGAAACCAGATCGCTCAGGTTAATTTCATCCTCATCATCGACATCATCCAACATGGTGGGATCGCTGAAGTACTCATGATCAATTTCAAAATGATGTAGATGCCCGCCATACCAACCCATCGCCAACTGGATCGTATGGTTCAGGAAACTCAAGGGCATGTCGGGTGTTTGAATTCGCCTCCAAATTGTCGGTTTGAAATCTTTCAGGCTGATCTTGATCTGGTAAATTGTTTCGGAATGGACAATATATTCATCATATTCATCGACTTGATTATCACGGATGCTACCGGACATGCGTGTTACGCGAGGAAGATTCTCCGGAGAGACGTTTTCCGACGGGTCAGGTTCTTCATCCATGAACTCTTCCAATTTTTTCGGAATCTCCTCCGGGCTTATATCGAACGCTTCGCAGAACGCCCCCTTGATCCCTTGAATGATCTCCGGTAGAAAAGGAAACTCCTTTGCGAGACGGTTACGAAGGGAAGGGAGCTGGTAATCAAAACCGGCCAGTCCTCTCCCGATTCCCAATTCATCAGAAATGAGGTCAGCCTTCACAGACCCTGTCGCGACACTGACACCGCAAGTTTTGGCTAACTGCTCAAGTGTCATACAAGGTTCGAAGCTGGAATCTGAAAGGTAGTTGACTCTTCCCAGCACCGTGAGAATCCCGGCCGCCCAGCTTTCCGGCTTGCTTCGCGAAAGAGACGGGCCCAGTTTTTCATTCTCTGAAATTTCCTTGAGAATCCCGAGACCCAGCTCACGATATTCATCATCCAGATTGGTCTCGCAAACGGTTTTCAGAACCTTTTCAATTTTTTTTATGTTCGCCTGTTTCTTTCCCTGAAGCATACCCTTACTCCTTAAGGTCAAGTTTGCTGGTGTCCCCACACGCTTTACTCTATAGATCCACCGATAAAACTGCAATGGCATTGCATACAGGGCGTTCCAAAATGCGAATCGTTGAAGCTGTTGTCTCCAACCTGTTTCCAGTCTATTTCACTCAAAAAATCGAATAAATAGCGATTTGCAGCAGCAGGGTCATTGCGGCCCAGGTTTTGAGATTGTTGGTCCAGGTCGGTTTGGTATCGGGCGGGGTTGTTTCACGATCCGGAAGCAGCAATACCCGGATGAATTGAACTTCCCCTGTAAGTAGTGGGGAAGTTCAAGTGCCGCATAAATGCGCAACAAACGGCAGTGCCTAATGCCAAGAAAAGGTAGCCAGCAACTGGCTTGCATCAAGGTGGGGAGACTGGTACATTCGGGTGAAGCGAGACGCTGGTGCTCTCAGTCAGCTTTGTAATCTTCAGGGCTCCATTATGTCAAATACAGATGCGCAACGTGATCACTCAGGTTTTGAATTTGGAAGTCATGGTTGAGTTAACGATAGGTCATTTTTTGTGCTACCTGTCTCCGCAACTTTTTCCTTGGGGGCATATTGTTGATCCGGCAAAGAAATTGGAGATTCCTGTTTGGCCTGCTGATGTATTTGCTGTTTGTGCAGCAATTGTAGAAAAGTCTGTAGCCGCAGGTGCATTGGGCGTGAAATACTGTCCATGGACTGGACAGCCCAATGACATAGATGCGAGAGAGAATTGGATAAAAAAAGTAAGGAAGACTGCAAAAAAATGGCAGTCTACATGGATAATTGGAAAAGTGCCCGAGGGAAGTAGTACGCAGCTTGATGTCAAATCCTATTGGAATGACATTACGGGGCCAACTGGCAGGGCAATCGCATGAAATTATGCCGGGTTTGCCGTTAAATATTGCAATAATTTTTTGAAACTCCAACTCGCTTTACGTCGTTTCAGTCTCATGCTCAGTTT
>JALWSL010000828.1 GCA_027080405.1 Planctomycetaceae bacterium | reverse complement strand
ATCGGGAATCTGGTTGACGATCTGGAATTCACCATCACCGGAGGCGACTACACAAGTTCCACACCTTATCGGGTCATTACCGTTCCCGAACCGCAGTTGGAGTCCCTGCAGGTACAATGTGAATATCCTGAATACACCGGCTGGAACCAACCCGGGATCGGAGAACCGAACCAGTTTCCGGTTTCGTCTTCGGAATTGTCGGTCCCAATGGAAACAACGGTTCTTCTTAAAGCCCGCTCAACCAAACCGCTGGTGAGTATCAGAGTCAGCGGACGCAATTTTGAACTCGATATCAAAAAGAACAGTCAGACAGGTCAATGCACCGGTTTGTGCAAATTCATCGACGAACGCGGATTGGCGACAAAACAGATCTACCTGACCGATACCCAATTGAACCTGATCGACAAAAGCGGCTATCAAGTTTCGATCCCTCTGTTTGTCACCAATCGTTACGATCTCTCGCATCAATCAACATCGGACGTTTCCGATCTCATTCCGATTGATGGCAACGAATCGCTACGCTTCTATCTGCAGGATACCGACGGAATCATCAACCTTGAACCGGCCCGCTTGCAGATCACCGGAATTGTCGATGAGCCCCCGGAAGTGCAGACCCGTTTAAATGGAATCGGCAAGGCAATCACCAGAAAAGCGTTTCTCCCCGTCGCCGGCGAGATAAAGGACGATTACGGCTTGGCTGAAGTTCACTTCGAATACCGGCTCAACAAGGAAAAAGATTACCGGAACTCCCCCACACAAAGACAACCTGCGGGAAAGCGAACCTTTTTGCTGGAAGGAACCGAACAGGCCCCCAAAGCGAAATTCGATGTTCTTCCCCTGGATCTGAATCTGAATGATGTTCTGTATGTTGCCCTGGTCGCTTCTGATCAGGATATTTTCAACGGGCCTCATATAAGTCGGGGAGAAACGTACCGCCTGAAAATTGTCAGCGATGAGGAATTGCTTTCCATTCTGCATCAGGATGAACTCAATCTCCGCAGACGGTTTGAACAGATCATCGAAGAATTGACACGTTCCCGGGACGACCTTTCCGAAGCTAGCACCAAAGACGAAAAACTGCTGGCAGATTCCGTCCAACGCGCGCTCAATGCGGTTCGCAAAGATAAAGTGGAAACCGATGCCGTCCGTGCCGCCTTTGAAAGCCTGCAGGAAGAAATGGTCAACAATCGGGTCGATACCCCACAGGTCAGACAGCGACTCAGCGGGAACATCATCACCCCGCTTGCCCGAATTATCAAACAGGACTTTACCTCTGCTGAGGAAAAATTGAGATCGCTCGATTTCGCATTTCGAGACCATTCGACGACTGAAGTGACAGCGGCTCAAGCAATCGACGAATTGAACCGTCTACTGGCGAATTTGCGACAGGTTTTGATGGCCATGCGCAAACTGGAGAATTTCCAGGAAGTTATCGAACTGCTCAAAGCCATTATCAAGGAGGAAAAGGATTTGCAGAAAAAGACCGAAGCGGAGCGAAAAAAGAAGCTGATTGATCTGCTGAATTAGTATATAATACGCACATCGTCGTAGACGGGCTATACCTGAGGAACGATGTTATCCTTCCTTTATCCGGACGATTCTTTCTTTGCTCAAGCCGAGGGCGGATCGTTCCGGGAATTTGTACAATGTACAAACACAAAACAGTTCATTGGTAAGGCGGACAGACGAATGAATCGATCAACAAAACGGCTGCTGTTGCTGCTCGCGATCACAGCGGGCTTTCTCTTTTCGAATGACAACAACAGCTGCGCCCAAAAGGCGGTTTCCGGTCTTGAATCAGAATCGGGAAACAGTTCGCAGCAGAGTGAATCGTTGAAAGAGTTGCAGTCCCGCATCTCCGGTCGTTTTCAGCGCTTCGAAAAAACATTGACGCAACTGCACGGCTACATGCGCAAAAGCGATCCTGCCCGTGCCGAACTGCTGCTGCGTGTCATTGGTAAAAGTAAAGAAGCTCAAATCGATTCTCAAATGGCTTCCATCCTGCAATTGCTCTCTGAAGACTCCCCCCAGTTCGCCAGCGTCGTTGAGAGGCAAGAAGAACTGATCAAGTCTCTGATGACATTGCTCGATGTGCTGCAAAGCGAAGATGAACAGAAACGGCTGAATGATGAAATCGCCCGCCTGGAAGAATTGATTGGCGATCTGAACAAGATCGTCGTGAACCAGAAAGAAACACGGGCAGGAACCGAACGGGGGCGACCACTCGATTCTCTGGAATCAAAGCAGAAAGACGTGGCTGAACAGACCGATAAACTCGCCGAGAAAATTGACAAGCAAGATCGCGAAAAAAAACGGCAAAACGAAAAATCGGAACAAGACGGCAAACCACAAGACGGTAAACCACAAGACGGCAAACCACAGGACGGTAAACCACAGGACGGCAAACCACAGGACGGTAAACCACAGGACGGCAAACCACAGGACGGTAAACCACAAGACGGCAAACCACAAGAC
>JALWSL010000827.1 GCA_027080405.1 Planctomycetaceae bacterium | reverse complement strand
AGAGGATCGGCATGTCAGGAGGGAATTTCTACGGTAATGTTGCGCGTCACCTTCAATTGGCAGGCCAGCCGTGAGTTGGACTGCACATCGCTCACCGCATCCAGCAGGTCTTCCTCATCGGGCTCCGGGCCGGAAAGCCACCATCCCCCCTTCTTCACAATCACATGGCAGGTGGTGCAGGCCAGATTCCCTCCGCAGGAGTGGGCAATCTCCACCCCCTGATCCAGTGCCGCTTGCAGTAGTCTAGCCCCTTTCGCAACCTCAATCGTTCTGCCCGAAGGTAAGAAAGTCACTGTCGGCATAATACCTTCCTGCGAAATCGCCATTATACCGCCATCAGAATACGATCCATCATTTTTTCGGACTGACGCACATAGCCCCCGCCAAACATATTGGCGTGGTTGAGCAGATGGTAGAGGTTGTAGATGTGTACCCGCCGCTCGAAACCGGGATCGATGGGATAGGCATCATGGTAAGCACGCAAAAACGCATCAGGGATACCACCGAACAGCCGCGTCATTGCCAGATCGCACTCCCGATCACCATAATAGACGGCAGGATCAAACAGCACCGCTTCGCCATGCTGATCGACTGCCTGATTGCCGCTCCATAAATCTCCGTGCAACAATGATGGCGCCGGTTGATAGCCATCCAATAGCTGCTCAGCTTCCTGCAATACCAACTCCCCTTTGCGCAACAGCACGATATCCAGCCGGTTTTTTTCAGCCAGCTTCAGTTGCGCCGTGAGGCGTTGCGCACAAAAAAAGCGATTCCACTGCGAAGAAAGCCGACCGCGAAAATAACCTACCGGGTTGTTTGCCCGATGTGTGATACCGCCGGTTTCGCCACCAAGGCAGTTGCCGGGAAGGAAGTGAAGTGTCCGAATCCGAAATGCCTGATGCCCGTTTTTACCGCCCCGGAAATAAAAAAAGAAGAGCCGAAAGTTGAAAAGAAATCGATCGTAACTCCTGCCCTGTTAGGCAGTGTTGGTGGTGCAGCTGTCATTATCGGCATTGTCCTCTTTTTCTTTCTGCAGGCTCCCGCACCGAAGCCGAAGCCGATTGTCGATCCGGTCAATACGGGAAAAACGTCAGAGGGGACCGAGACGCCTTCGAAACAGGAACCGGTCAAGGAGACGAAGCAGCTTCCCAAAATCAGTCTTGCGAAAGTAAAAGAACAGATACGGAAGCAGAATGCGGAAGCGGTTCTGCAGCGCAGATACAATCGAAGCAAATCATTCTGCAGAAGGCTCAGTGCGGAAATGCATGTGGAGTTGGGGGATATCAAGGCGGCCTTGTATCAGCTGGAAAAACTGGACAATCTGCAGGAAGATCTCGCGTTTTTCAAGATCATTCCCTTGGTGAAAATTGGTTGGTATTACCTGGAGAATGGCGATCGGAAATCGGCGGAGAAATTCGCTGCCCAGGCGTACGAATTGGCGCAGGGTTATCGTCCCAATATCGGTCGCGATTCCATCGATCATACCGTCTTTCTGGCCTCGCTGTTGATCGCGCTGGAACAGAATGAAAAGGCCAATACGCTGTTGCAGGCACGGGAGAAAGTGCAGCGGGCCGGTTTGGTGAATGTGCGCGTCTCGATGGTTCTGCAGGATCACAGTTACAATCTCGATCAGAATTACCGTTGGTTGCCCCGGTTGGATATCGAGGCCCCATTGGTTTTTGCCGCCAGTTATGGCGCGGTCGTCCGCGGATACGCAAAGCAGACCCTCTCCTGGATCAAAAGCGTCGAAGCGGCCGATTTCAAGGGTAACGCGCTGGCGGGTTATGTGGCTGGTGTGACCATCAGGGATCCGGCTTACGATCCGTTCGGCGAAACCGCTCCTGCCGGGGTCTCTTCCGAACAGGTCGGACGGGCCAGAGCATTGAGTTTGCAGATCAGAGCGTTCCAGAAACAAGAGAAGCAGGCTTCCGCCATTCTGACGCAACTGCAAAAGGAAATGGCAGCGTGGAAAACTCCCTCTCCCGCAGCGATTCCTGAAGACAGCAGTATTTACAAGGGGCAGTATCAACACGCTCCCGAAAAAGTGTTTGTTTCGATTCAGACGCATCAGTTGCTGGCCAGATATCTGGCTACAAATGGGCAACGCGAGCAGGCATGGCAGCAGATTGAACAGGCGATGCAGGAGGCCGCCGCCATTGGGCCTTCGCAGTCGCAGGTACAGAGACTGATGGCTCATGTGCTTCAGGATCAGAAAAGTATTCAGAAAGAACTGGCGGAAGAATTCAATATCACGCAATCGGTCAGTCAGCGGAATGCCTATAACAAATACCGCAACAATGCTCGACGCATCGAAAGCGACGCCAAAAAACGCTACCAGCTGGAATCGGCGTTGCTGCGGGATGCCCTGAAATGGGGCCTTTCCAAAGAGATCTACCAAAGCTATCAGGATCGGCAGGCGAACAGCAAAACAAATTCCAATCTTGTCAAAGTGGTTGAAGAATCCCTTTTGAGTGACCT
>JALWSL010000826.1 GCA_027080405.1 Planctomycetaceae bacterium | reverse complement strand
GTTCTGATACTTCCCGAACCTTTCTTCATCGCTGCCGGGAAGGGCGCGACCACCAAAAGCGATGATCTGTCCGCGATCGTTAGTAATCGGAAACATAACGCGGTTACGGAAAAAGTCGAAATATCCGTCGCTCTGGCCTCTTTTTGAAACCAGTCGAGCTGCTTCCAACTGCTGCACGGTAAAGCGACCGCGAGCCTTTTCGATCAGCCATTCCCACGGACCGGGATGAAAACCGAGCCGGAAATCGAGCCACGTTTCTTCGGAGAAATTACGATCCAACAGGTATTCGCGAGCCACTTCTGCAGCGGGATCGTTCAGCAGTACGTGGTGATAGACTTCAGCCGCCCAGTGAAGGACATCAAGGACATCCTGCCGTTTGTAGCCTGAATGGGAGGCGTTTGGGCGCCCGGAAGGTTTCGGAACTTCCAGCCCAGCTTTCTCCGCGAGCAATTCCAGCGCTTCGCGAAAACCGAGCCCTTCCATTTTCATCACGTAACTGAAGCAGTCGCCGCCCTCGCCGCAACTCCAGCACTTGTAAGTGTTTCGCGAGGGGTCGATTGTCAGCGAGGGGTTGTGATCGTCGTGGAACGGACAAAGCGCCACATACTCGCGTCCACCCCGTTTCGGGATGACCGTGCGAGATTCGCTCACCAACTCCACCAGATTTGTCTGGGCGCGAACCTGTTCCTTGAATTCGCTCCACGCATCTAACTGTACGATTGCCTCTTCCCCCTCACGCCTCGCCGACCATTCACTCTATTGTACGCATCCGGGCATTGTGACAACTGTGGGATTTGTAAAATCCAGGCAGACTCGGCAACCCCAACGAGTAGGGGCACCTTCGACTGAAAGCAACATCTCCCTCAAATTGTCAAACAGACCCTGTGGCGGGTACGACGCACGATCCTACCTGCCAGCAGCGTTGAGCATTGACCCCAACCAGAAGTCGGACAAGTCTACAGGTGTATATTCATTGTGAGTTGGGGTTTCAACGAGTCTTCTGAAGGAACTCTACCACGTGTCAAGGGATGGGCAAATAGAATTCGCATCTTCCAGCAACATCGGTGTGTGACATAACCCTATATTTTACAATAAATTACAGAAATGCCCCATCGGCAATCTCATTGTTGTTTTCTCCACCGTCTCCAGCCGGTTCTATTTCGGAAATCTGAATGATTCATTCATTCGATACAATCGGATAACCGTCATGGACACTTGGTATTCAAGAAAATTATTTGGCAGATTCCGTAAAGATTTTCCCTATATCTGACGAGTCACCTGGCTAAAAAACGATTACCAGGTTCAGACTGTCTGTTTTCCCACAGGCTGGCAACTGGCAAATTCTTTTTGGCTACTCAGTGAATCTGACCTATGCTTGGGAGTGAGGGTATGTTTTGCAAAAAGTGACAATGTCTGCAATATAAGGTGATTCCTGTGGCCAGCGTCAGTTGCCGTGAAAATCGAACAGCGTATCGCTTTAGCTGCGATCATGCCCGGAGAGTTGCCGCGCTGGTCATCGGTGACAACTCGCTTCCAGTTACGATTCTGAATTACTCAGCCGGTGGGTTTCTGATTGAAGTTGAAACGGCAGAAAAATTTGAAACTGAATCTGCCTGGCTGATTACGAACGATGAGAAGATTCTGGTTCATTTTTGTCATCAGTCGCTGAAAGAGAATCGTTTGCATATCGGTCTGCAGCGATTGAAAAGTATCCCCCGGCAAATACCCCAACCGCACTGCACATCGGATGGCTTACCTGTTCGCAGTAGCAGTACCAAAGAGAATGTGACTAAAGCGGCTATTGCGATTATTTGCGTTCTTATTGCTGCTGTTGCGGCAGGCGTGATGCTCAACTTTCACTTGCAAGCCGACAATAAAAACGCTTTCCACAAAACAGCCTCTGTCGGGTATTCTACGAAGGCTTCAACAATAAAATTGAAGCTGACGAATAACGACAATTCGCTTTCCAATTTGCTCCGTGGTAAAAAATTGCCTGGCTTATTCCCTGCAATGAATCGTTCCCGGAACGAAAAGAAAAAGCAAACTTCACCTCCTTTCCACAAGCCAACTTCCACAAAAAGTAAACCGTCTTTCGTTGTTGATATCCCCTGGTCAAAGGATGGAACGAAAGCAGACAAACGCGCTGCCTCTGGATCCGCGGAAGGGATCGATTTTTCCCAAACCTTCAGTTCGGTTACCTTGGACAGAAAAAATGTTTCAGGAGTCGAGCGAATCCTCAAAAGTTGGCTCGCACAGCACCAGGGCGAAGACCTTGTCTTCCAAATTTCCAATGCAAACGACCTGGCCTTACGCGAACTGGGGAGTGTTCCTCTCAAGATCGATTACGCCAGCATTCGTCAACTCTCCCAGGCAGTTGACGCAGCACCAGAAAGCTGGAATGAATTTATGAACTCTGTGGAACTCTACCTGCAAAATCACAGGCAATTGACGGCTTCCTCCCTTGGTAAACAGGTTTCGCCCGTGCAAATCCCTCCCCGTCTGATTCCAAAGAAACCGAACTGATTGCACCACGTGCCCCAGAGCAAGACGTGATGGGACTACCCGAAAAAGAAACGGCTCCATTTCGGAAATCTGAATGATTCATTCATTCGATATAATCGGATAACCGTCATGGATACTTGGTATTCAAGAAAATTATCTGGCAGATCACACGATGATTATTGTGCAGGATAAACAGGGCAATTCGGACAGAAAACGGAACCGGAACCCGGGAAGGGCCTTATTGTTCAGCTCGTTACTTTGTTCCCGGGATCCGCTCATCGGTCAGATTCAGGATGAGAGCGAAAGCGATCAGGACCGTCAGCAGATTGCTACCGCCGTAACTGAGTAGCGGATGCGATATCCCTTTGGGGGGCAGCAGCGAAGTGACAACTGCGGTATTCACCACTGCCTGAAAAATGATTCCCACCAACAGCGTTCCGGCCAGTGCAAAACATTCACGATCGTGTTGGAGGCGTAAAACCAGTCTCGTACCGCACAACAGCACGATGCCCCACAACAGAATCACGCTAAACATGCCAACCAGTCCCAGTTCTTCACCGATGACGGCAAACACGAAATCGGTATGAGATTCCGGCAGGAAGCTCAGTTTTTGCAATCCACGCCCCGGCCCGGTTCCCCATAATCCGCCCGAACCCATCGTCAACAGTGACTGTTTTATCTGGTATTGCGCGTTCTCCCAGCTTCCCAATGAATCGAGATAGTTCTGAATGCGTGTCAGCTGATACGGCCGGTAGATCATCAACAGTCCCAGTGCGGGCAGTACCGATAGCCCGCCCAACAAAAACATGCGGACCGGCCAACCGGCTAAAAAAAGAAAGCACGCTCCCATGCCGAACACGAGTAACGCTGTACCCAAATCGGGCTGCATCGCGATCAGCAGGGGAGTCAGGATCAACGCGAGCATCCCCAGAAATTGGGAGGCGTACGTTTTTTGTGTGATCTGTCTGCGTGACCACCAGGCGAGAAACAATGGCAGGATCACTTTCATGAATTCGGAAGGCTGCAACGAGAACGGCCCGAAACGCAACCAGCGTCTGGCTCCGTTGATCTTGCTTCCAACACCCGGAATCAACACCAGACAAAGCAGAAGAATGAATCCTGCAAACAACCAGGGAGCTGCCCGAAGCAGTCGTGTGCGTGGAAAATGCAACAGCGCACAGAATACGAGTGATGCACAAACCAGAAAGAGCAAGTGCCGAAACAGGAAGCCGGTTTGCAGTTGCATTGAGCGGGAGGCACCGGTCGCAGAAAAGACCATGATCAACCCCAACCCGAGCAGCGCAATCATCGCCAGCAGCAATCCCTCACGATTGGTCGATGTTCCAAACTGCTTGCGTCCTGTTGACATCGGTTGAACCTGATTTTCAAGAAGGAATGGATGAGGGCTCGTTTATTCCACCTTCTTTTCCATCGGTCTTTTTTCAGTTCGGACACAGAAGAAGAACATTCAAACGCGACAACCTGCCAGGAATCAAAACAGAATGGCGCAACGATCCTCACACAATCTCCGCACAATCCACACAGCAGTTACAATCCGAATCAGGGTCACGACTGAACTGGTTGGCATTTTGTACTGAGCACCGGCGTTGCTGCCGCTTCTGCCTGAACGTAGTGGTTCTTTTTCGGAAGAAACGGTTTTTCGATGAAATGCCACGAAGCCAGTCCGGCTGCAATCGTGAGGATCATCGCAACAATCGCCCCGGCAAGTGGCATTGTCGTAAGAAGCCCCAGCGCGATCAGCGTTTGCAGAATCGGAAAATGATAGATGTAGATGCCATAAGAGAGGTCGCCAAAGCGTCCCCAGTTCCCCAGATAGCGGAAATAGCCTCCGATGATAATCACCGTCATGGCCAAAGGGACGACTCGCAACAGAAGCGGCACGTTCTCTTTACCGACCAGATACGCCCCCAGCACCATCAACAGGCAACCTGGCAATATCCGCGTTGCGTAACTCTCCCACTGCTCCCGATACAAATAAAGCAGCGATCCGGTTGTGAAAAAAGCGAACGGAATGAAATAGCCGATGTGGAGCAGATAGATTTCGCGGGACGATGCCCATTCCGTGTGCAGAATCAACAGATCCGCACATTGCACCGCAATAAGCACTGAGGCCCAGCAGAGCAAACTGCCGAACCGCTTACAACTGAATATCCAGACTGGAATCAGCAGATAAAACAGCACCTCCGAGCGAATCGACCACAAAGAACCGTTTAACGCCATGCTGGCAGGATTGTTTTCAAAAACACCGGGCAAATTCGGCTGGTACGTGTTCAAAAAGAGAAGGTTCCAGAACAGATAATTCCATGTATCCGCACAGGCAATGTAATTCCAAAACTGATAGCGGGTCAGAATCGCGCCCAACAGAACGGAAAGCAGAATCACCGAAACATAAGCAGGCAGAATGCGACGGACACGTTTCCGGAAAAACGAACGCAGACCACTTGAGCGTACATAACTCAATGTGACCAGAAACCCGCTGATCGTAAAAAAGCAGTAAACGCAGGATTCCGAATCGATGCTCAACCGCAATCCCAGAAAAGCGTGATGAAGTGTCAAGTCATACAAATGCCCCAGCACGACGCCGATCGCAAGCATCAAGCGAATGAGATCGAAATTGTTCTGTACTGATTTCATCCCGGTTTTATCATTCCGCGTAGAGTCCGCTATTGCAGACCGTTGAACGTGCAGTAAGCTCCTGTTAATCCGCAAAAGCAGACTCTGCAAGCATAGGTTGCGATCAATCAGACGACTCGCCAATTGAACCAGAAGAGAAATACAAAGCGGGAGATTTCAGGCTTGAAATCGGAATAACCGGAACAACCGAACGGCTTTACGATTACCTGATCCGCTGGTCTCGCTCCAACCACCAGCAGCGGGGATTGTGCCTATAGCCGACCTGCTTGAAGTAGTCGTTCGCGTTCGGTGCAGTGACGAGAATCAGTTTGCATTTTGGCCCCAATTGCTGCTGGGTTAGTTCCTGCAACTTCTTCCCGATTCCGCGTTTTTGGTACTTTTCATCAACAGCCAAATCAGAAAGATAACAGGCGAAATGAAAGTCGGTCATACTTCGGGCCATGCCGACCAGTTTTTCTGAATCCCGGGCGGTAACAATCAAATTGCTATTACTGAGCATCCCCTCAATACATGCCCGATCATCAACCGGGCGGCGGTCTGCGAGTGTCGCCGCTCGCAATAAACCGATGAACTGGTCTGTCATAACGGGAGCGTTAATTTTGTAATCGACAGACAGGCCAATTTCAGGCCCAGATCGGTTCTGTTTTATCAAGAAAAGCCGTTGCACCTATCTGCAGTTCGCCGGAATGCAACGTCGCAAGAAAAGCATTCAGTTCGTCGCTGAGCCCCAGCTCGAGTTGGCTGATGGTCTGTTCCGTTTTTCGGATCAGCCGTTTCGCTTCCCGCTGAGCGGTCGGCCCACGGGAGAGGAGCATTTCGACCTGTTGCGTGAGAAATTTGTTCCAGTCTTCTTCTTTGCACTGTTCGTGAATGATACCCAGTTTTTTGGCCCGTTTGGCAGAAAGCAGTTCCCCGGCAAGTATCAGTCGGGTTGCGATGGCAGAGCCGAACATCAATGTGGAACGGATCGTGCCTCCCCAGCAGGGAAGTAAACCGAGTGTTGTTTCAGGCAGCCCGATTTTCACATTCGTTTTCGCGAAACGATAATCACAAGCCAGCGACAATTCAAAACCACCCCCCGCACACGCCCCGTTGATTGCAGCGATCGTGATCGCGGACAGGTTGGCAATTCGCGTCATCATTTTCTGGCCGTCCTGAATCAACTCTCTTGCCCGCTGTTCATCCAGATCCAGAAATTCATGAATATCCGCCCCCGCAATAAACGTCCGTCCGGTTCCCTGAAACAGAACGACGCGCAGATGAGAAAGACTTTCCAGATCATCCAGCACCGAATTCAAAGCCAACCGTGTTTCCGCACCAAGAATCTGAATTCCTTTTTCGCCAGAAAAGGTAACACGAGCCACTTCGCCATCAACATCAAGATGAACCTGCGTGGCAGGTGGTGATGAATTTCGCATGGGACTATTTTTCTCTTTCTTTTTCTGAATCAAGATCAATAAACAGGCCATCCTCAATGCGATGGATGGTATCTTTACCGGTAACGTGTCGTTCATCATGAGTGACGACGATGGTGGTTACGTTTTGTTCTTGCCCAAGTTCGCGGAGCAGGTTGAAAATCATGCGACCGGTGCTGCTGTCGAGTTCGCCTGTTGGTTCGTCTGCGAGAATCAATTGCGGCTGTTTAAGCAGCGCCCGGGCAATCGCGACACGTTGTTGTTCGCCGCCGGAAAGGTGATTCGGTTTATGATCGATACGGTCTTTCAAGCCGACCCGTTCCAATAGCTGAATCGCTGTTTGTGTCAGATTCTGATCGATCCCCCGGGGCAAAAACGGAACAAGTACGTTATCGAGTGCGGAAAGGTTCGACATCAAATTGAAATTCTGGAAGATGAAGCCAACGCTGTTTCTTCGATACGCATTACATTTCGCTTCGTCCCAGGAATCGATGGCGGAACCATCAATCAGAATCTTTCCTGAGGTCGGTTGATCGAGAACCCCCAGCAAGTAAAGCAGCGTACTCTTGCCGCTACCCGAGGGGCCGAGAATAAAATTGAAAGACCCGGACGCAAATTCACACGAAACCCCCCGCAGAACTTCCAGTTCGGTATCGCCCCGCTGATATTGTTTGTGAAGGTTTTGAATCTGAATACGCATTGCCCGAGTTTAGCAAGCCGATGGGAGGATGAAAAGAAAATGCCAATTTGCCTCCCCGACTGTCCCGGGCATCGCAGTCGAAGATCGTCGTTGTGTGGCTGATTGAGCAGATATTGTCTGTATCAGGATGCTCTCAGTGTTACCAGAAGTTTGTCACGCTGCACTGATTGAGCCGAGTCCTGTTTCTGTTATGATTGTTGTCTGTTACGATTGACACGTTGAATAAGTCATGACGCGCTGAATAAGTCAGCCGACAAAGAGAATCCAACTGAAAGTCAAAGCCGATGCGTCTGTTCCTGTTGTTGATTTCGACGTTTTTTTCTTTGGGGACTTTGTCACGGGCAGAACGTGCAGAGCCGGTTCAGCTTCAGGAGCCGTGGTTCAGACCTTACACGCAGTTGGACACCAGGGCCGATCATGTACTCGGTTACTGGTCATTTGATGGACAGGATCCGATTCAGGAAAGTGCCGGACGGAAGTACAAAAGCAGGTTGCTGGGAGCAAAAATCAGTCCGCAAGGCAAGTTCGGAAACTGCCTGGAATCTTTTCCCGGTTATCCGAAATCTCGCGCGACGCCTCACCAGTTGTCGGTGAACGCGGTGAAGGAGCTTTCCTCCCCCACCGGTGCCCTCACCCTGGAAATGTGGATCAGGCCGAAAAAACTTCCCCAGGGGGAAAAGGGAACCACAGCCATGTTGCTGGATAAAAAGTATGTCGATCATACCGACTACCAATTGAAATTATGGCCGAAAGATCGTGACGGGAAGCAGCGACTGGAAGCGTTGCTCGGTTTCGGGCGTGAAACGGAATCCTGGAGTTCTGAGCCCATCATCATCGAAGCGGATACCTGGCACCATATCGCGTTCACGTATGATGCCAGGGGGACGGGGGCATTTTTTGTCGATGGCTATTTACGGGGAACAGAGACAATACCCGGCAGAGGGAAAATCGTTGCGGGAAAGAAAGCTCTTTCGATTGGCGATCGTCTCGGTGCCAATTACATGGGTTTCAACGGATGGATCGATCAGGTTCGCATTTCCAGCAGGGCTCTTGAGTTCCGACCACTCATTTTTCAGTGGAAGCCGGGACGTGCTGCTTTTGTTCGCCAAGAGAAAGTCGCAACACTCGGCTGTGTGGTGCAATCTTTTTCCCGAAGTGTGCTGCCTCACGTTGAGATTGCCTGGTCGCTGGACGGAATCGAGCAAAAACGGGTTCTTGTGAGACAATTGAAACCGGGTGAGAAACGTGAAATCGTCTACCAATTCGATACGGCATTGCGACCGGATGCGTACCAGTTGCGGGCGAACCTGGAATTGAAAGGCGCTCGTGCTGATGAACCTCCTTTCTTTTTAACGACTGCCCGACAGATCAATCTGGTCAACCGCAAATTACGGGATCGTTTCCCGGTGGTGATGTGGGGTGCAAACCTGACCGAGATAGAGAGGCTTAAGGAAATCGGCTTTACCCATGCACTGGGTATCTATGTGGATAACGAAGCCATTCTCCAGGCGGGCAGGCCGATTCCGGGGCTTCCACGTGAACGATTGGAACAGATCTACCCACTGCTGGATGAAGCGCTTGTTCAAGGAGTCTATTTCGCCTCGAATCTTCATCCCGGTGCCTACGCCGCGAAGAAAGAAGAATGGCTGCGCATCGGCCTTGATGGCAAACCGCTTTCCGGTCGTTATCGCAATATCAATGGTTTGATTCCTGAAACACAGCGGTTCTGCTTTAATGTGGGCAAGGCGACTGCACAGACCTATGGCGAGTACCCGGCTTTCGAAGCCGCGTTGGTTCAATCGGAAATTCGCGACCATGCAGCTCCCAGTTTCAGCAGGTACGATTACGAGGCCTACCGCAAGGCGACCGGGTTGACGATTCCTGTCGCATCCGCTGCCGCCAATGCCAAAGCAGTAGAGTTGGATTTGGTAGAACAGCAGACGATTCCCGCCGGGGCTGTTTCACCTCATGGTGTGAAGTACACGAAGTTGAAAAACTTTCCTGAAAACCGTGTCATTTCCGATGATCATCCGATTTACGTCTATTACCGCTGGTATTGGAAAGAAGGAGATGGCTGGAACGGCCTGAACTCGCAGATCGTCAAAGGTTTGCAGGAAGGATTGCCCGAACAGAGACGCAAGGATTTCTGGACATGGAACGATCCTGCCGTGCGGGTGGCTTCGGTTTATGGTTCGGGGGGTGATGTCGACTATATTTCGCAGTGGTCGTACTGTTATCCGGAACCGATCCGTATCGGGATTGCGACCGATGAACTGCTCGCCATGGCGAAAGGAGCCAGCAAAAAACAGGGGGTGATGAAAATGACACAGATTATCTGTTATCGCGATCAAGTCGCCCCCTATCCTGAAACATATCAAAAACGGAAAAAGACGCCTCCCGAATATGTGGCTCGCTGGGAACGGGAAGAACCGGATGCCGCCTTCCCGACGCTGCCTCCCATGATGCTGCGGGAAGCGTTCTGGACCAAATTTTCCCGACCGATCAAGGGAATCATGTATCACGGCTGGCAATCACTGGTGCCGATGGAAACCAAAGGTGCCTACCGCTACACGCATCCAGAAACCCGGTACGAATTGAAACGAATCATCAGCGAAGTCGTCGAGCCGCTCGGCCCAACGATGTTGCACGTTCCCGGCATCCAAAGC
>JALWSL010000825.1 GCA_027080405.1 Planctomycetaceae bacterium | reverse complement strand
ACCAAAATGGGATTTTCAAAAGTTTTCGCACCGTTCGCAAACTTTAACCGTTAGTAGTACCAAACAAAGAGTTCAACTATGACAAACCAATTCTCTCCCTCCGGGCGTCCTGCCGATCCGACTGAAGAACACTCCCATCGCGCCCCTTCACTGCAGGTTTACACCGGTGGATCTGCCATAAAAGGTGGTGAAGAATTTCGCAGTCTGTTTCAACGCAGGCATGAATACGCCCGACTGTTGCTGGAACTGTCGAATAGGCAGCAAACACTGATTGATGAAGGAGAATTCAGCAACTTGATTGAACTACTGCTACGAAAACAGACTGTCCTCGACGAACTGCAGGCGTTATCACAAACCGACCCGCCGCTACTGGAACAGTGGAAAGAAAAGAGGGACTCCCTTTCAAGCACTCACCGCCAGCAATGCGAACAGTGGCTCGCCCAATCAGAAGAAGTTTTGGCGGAGTTGATGGACCTCGAACAGAGATGCACTTCACAACTGCAGCACAAGCGGCAGGCGACACAATCACAACTGGAAGCCGTTTCCAGCACGATCCATTTACAGGATGCCTATCACCACAGGCCGATCAACTCCCGTTTTGATCGCAGTCAATGACCTGTCTTGAAAGCAGTCAACGAATATCTCAACTGAACATGCCGGCAAAGAGCCTTCCGGAACAGACAGAAAACAAGGCTCTATCAATTCAGAAGTCGTTCATCGTTTTCCGTTTCCATCACAATCAGGATGATTTCCCATGTTGGATTCCCTTCTACAGCAGTCAACCATTCCCATACTGGAAAAGGTAACGGCATTCGCACAGCGTCGGCAGCAGGTGTTGGCAGGGAATATCGCCAATATCGACACCGATGACTACAGGATGCGCGACCTTCCGGTTCAGGATTTTGAGCAGGCACTGAAACAGGCGGTACAAGCCAGACGGGAAAACAGTTCTTCCCTGCCGCACGTCAACCAGATGAGCCTCTCTCCAGGGGAATACATGGCCGGGATGCAACAATCTCTCAGCGGGATGACCGATGCAGGCAGCCGTATGAAAAATCTGTCCGATTTTTTCGGGGAGGATCTTCAAGTCGCCCGAGATGCAGAATTTACAAACGTCAAATTTCACGATGGAGGCAATCGAAGCATCGAAGAAGAATCGATGGAAATGGTAAAAAATGCAAGTATGCAAAGTTTCGCGATTCAGGTCATGATCTCGCAAATGAAAACGCTCGAATCAGTTATCAGTGAACGCATCATTTAACAGGATACTCAAACAACAGCAGTCCCAGACCAGTCAGGAGAATGGCATTATGTTCAAAACAATAGATATTATTACGTCCGGGCTTGTTGCGCAGCGGCATCGAATGAACACGATCGCCGAAAACGTTGCCAATCTCAACACCACTCGAGATGCCCAGGGAAACCCGTCCCCGTTTCAAAGACGCTTTGTGACCTTCTCTGCAGAAAAAAAAGAGGGAAAGGCCGTTGGGGTCGAATTTGAGGTCAAAAAGGACACAACCTCCGAGCCCAGAAGAGTTTATGAACCGGGGCATCCTGATGCGGATGCAGACGGCTATGTAAATTATCCCAATATCAATCTTGTCACAGAGTTCGTTAATGCGTTAGAAGCTTCTCGTGCGTATGAGGCAAACATTGTTTCGTTCAATACAACACAACGTATGGGCGAGATGGCCCTGCGTATCCTTTCCTGATCTCTCCTGAGTTTTCCTTCCCCTATCGTCCCCTCCTTTCAGTTCGGGTTTTCACATGTCCTCTCCGATCACATCACTGCATTCCCTGCGCCAGTTACCGTCTCCGGGCGCTATTGAACCAAAGGCTGATTCTCCCACGGGAGAGCTGAACTTCCAGCAACTGTTGGTCGATTCGCTTTCTCAAGTCAACCAATTGGAACAACAGGCCCAGAACAATATCGAAGCCCGTTTGTTGGGTGAGAATATTACTTCTTCCGAGGTTTACACCAGTTTGAGAAAAGCGGATCTGGCGATCAAAATGTTGATGCAGGTTCGTAACAAACTGGTCAGTTCCTACCAGGAAATCCAGCAGATGCGCATGTAGCCTCTGAATCGTCTTGACTGACATCCTTTTTATCTCCCTTACCTTTATCGCCTTTACCTGTTCTTTTTCAAAATGGATTGATTCCGGTTCTCATGGATACACTGAAACAATTCGGCAACCTGTTCAGGGCGATGCCTCTCAGTCAGCGGCTGTCCCTGATTCTCGTCACGGCTATTGTGATGGGAGGATTTGGCTTCCTGATGTTGCGTGGTTCCGGCTCGAGCGGCTATGCACCAATTTCGGTCGGAAAAACATTTTCTGTTGAAGAATTGATCCGTGCAGAGGAAACACTGCTTTCACAGGGGAAGACCGATTTCAAACGGCGGGGCCAACGCCTGCTCGTCCCACAGGATAAAGTGGAGGAGTACAACGCCGTGCTGCTTGCTTCCGGTTCACTGCCCCAAAACTGGGCGGAAGAATGGGAAAAACAGTACGCGGACATCGGCCCGTTCGCCAATAACAAACAGATGGATGCCCGCAAGGAAATCGCCCGGGCGAAGCTGGCCAGCCAGATACTGCTTTCGCTGCCCGATGTCGCTTACGCCAATGTTGTCTGGGACGAGGAACAGACAGCCCGCTGGCCGCAGAAACCGCGTTCAACCGCGACTGTTTCCGTTCGTCCGAAACCGGGGCGGGAAATCTCGGAATCTCTGGTTCACGCGATCCGCATCTCGATTGCAGGGATGAAGGCGAATTTGCAGGCACGTGATGTGACGGTTTTCGATTTGGGGAAGCAGATCGCCTATCAGCAGTCATCTGAAGATGATCCTTTCAACGACAAACTGCTGCAACGCATCAACCAACTTAAGGAGATGTACCGCAGAGAAGTGAAAACGGCTGTCGATTACATCGAGGGTGTCCGGGTTGCGGTCAATGTCGATGTTGAAAAAGTGAAGTCCGCAGTCAGGCAGACACGAACGGTCCAGGCCAAAGCGACCCCCTATTACACGAGCACCCAAAGCCAGAAAAAGAACTCCAATCAATTCGCTCCTCCCAAAGAACCGGGACAGAACGCCAACGGGCCGATGAATCTGGCTGCCCAGAATGCTCCCACAAGTACACAGGACGCGACCAACACGAAGGAAACTTCCTTGATGGTTCCTTCCTATGAAACCCTGCAGGAACAGATTGCAGGAGCGCTGCCGGAAAATGTGCGTGTTTCAATTGTCATCCCGGAAGCGTACTATCGCACTGTCGCGATGCAATCGGGTGAGCTGACCGAAGAGTCGACCGAAGAAGAAATTCGGGCCGCTGCCAACAAATACAAGCCGGACGTCGAAGATGATCTGAAGGCACGGGTGGCAAAAATCATTCCCATACCAACCGGCAAAAGCCCGGATGACTTTATTGACATCGGTTCCTACATCCCCTCGCCTGTCAACGATACTGTTCCTCCCACCTCGATGATACAGACGGTTTCGTATCTGATTGCCCAATGGGGATCCGCGATCGCGTTGGCCCTGTTCGGTCTTTGGGCGTTTTGGACGCTCAATAAAACAGTGAGGACTCAGGCGGAACATTCATTACCCGAGTTCGATGATGACGACGATGACGATTCCGAACCGGAAGAAGAGGAAGAATATTTCGATGATCTGGTTCCCGATGGAGACACCAAACGAATCGATCACCTTCAGCATTTGGCCAAAAACGATCCCGACATGACCGCCTCGATTATCAGCAACTGGATTCAAAAAGCCAAGTAGATAAAACCGGGAGGCAGAGCACTCCTTTACGGGAAGATTTTTACTGGAAGATGAAGTAACAGGTTTTGAAAGCATGGATGCGATCAGAAAATCAGCCATTTTACTGCTTAGTCTGGATAAACCGATCGCCAAGGAGGTGATCGCCCAGATGCCCCGCGATCTGGTGGAAAAAGTGACGTTGCAGATTGCCCAACTGGAAAATGTCAGTCGGGCAGAACAGGAAAAGGTTCTGGACGAATTTTATAACGCGGCCCGAGAGCGCACCCCGATTGAACGGGGCGGTTTGGCGACAGTCAATGATCTGCTGGAAGATGCGCTGGGCGAGGAAGGCGGATCGATTCTTGAAAGCGTCAAACAGTCGATGAGCTCGGTTCCGTTCGGTTTTTTGCACAATGTCGCTGCAGAAAACCTGTTGACCTACATTCTGGAGGAACATCCACAGACCATTGCGCTGGTCATGTCGCACCTGAAGCCGAACCAGGCGGCTGAAGTGCTGACCGGGCTTCCCAGCAACAAACAGCTGGAAGTCATCCGCAGAATCGCCAACATGGAACAGACAAACCCGGAAGTCGTCAAGGATGTTGAAAAAAGTCTCGAACTTCGCATGATGAGCACATTGAACCAGCAGTTGGACAAAGCCGGAGGTGTTCCAATTGTCGCCGAGATACTGAACCTGACCGACCGGATGACAAACCGCGGGATTCTGGAAACGCTGGAAGAAGACGACGCCGAACTGGTCGATCAGATTCGTCGGCTGATGTTCGTATTCGATGACCTGCTCAAGCTGGACGACAAGGCGATCCAGGCCCTTCTCAAAGAAGTCGACAACAGCCAATGGGCGTTGGCATTGAAAGGCGCATCGGAAGAAATCAAGGAAAAAATCCTGGGAAATCTTTCGCAACGTGCAGCGGACATGTTGCGGGAGGAAATGGAGTTCCTGGGACAAGTCCGCGTCAGCGATGTCGATGCGATGCAATCACAAATTGTTGATGCGGTCCGCCGTCTGGAAGATGCCGGTGAAATTGTCGTTTCGGCTGGTGCAGATGGCGAACAGTTTATTTCATAATTCCATAATTCCATTCCATCATTCTGTTTCTCCATTCCCGTTTCTCCACTCCCATCTTTCCTCAAACAGATGAACCTTGATGTTCCATGAACCAGACCACCAAAGTCCTCAAGGCTGAATCCCTGACAGAAATATCGTCTGTCGATCAGTTCAACTATGAAGATTTGAAAAAACGTTGCGAGCATTACCTGGAATCGGTTCGGGAAAAAACCCGTCAAATGCTGTTACAGGCGCAGGAGGAAGTCAACCAGATTAAAAAACAGGCGGCTGAACAGGGCCGAAAGGAAGGAATCGAACGGGGATTGCAGGACGCGCAAAAACAGAACGATCAGGCAATCCAGAAAAAGGCCCAGCAGATCGTCCAGAAAAAAATTCAAGCTGTCGTTCCGCTGTTACAGGAGGCATCGCAGAATCTTGAACATGAAAAACAGGCGTGTCTTTCGCGTTGGGAATCACAGGCGATTGAACTGGTCATGGCGATTACGGAAAAGCTGGTTCATCGCAGTCTCAAACAGTCACCGGAGATTGTGAGAGATCGCCTCGAAGAAATTCTGAAGTTGACCGTGGGCAATTCACAACTTTCGATTCGAGTTGCCGAGCAGGACCTGGAATCACTGGAAGAATTCGCAGAAACCGTAATCGAAACATTATTGCAGCAGGCCCATGTGAACCTGACTGCTGATCCGAATCTGAATTCGGGAGATGTTTTCGTCACGACAGAGCATGGTGTTATCGATGCGAGAATAGAAACACAACTGGATCGCATCGCAGAAGAATTGCTGGGAGATTAGCGGACTTCAATGAGCAACCGGACGTACCAGAGTGCCTCCGGATAATTGGTCTTCAACGCGTGCAATCCCCGCACGGCCATTACGTTTCAAGATAAAAAAGTGCAGAACAGAACGATACAGAACCATGTGGAAACAGCAACTGAATTCGATTATTCCTTACGGGTTGAGTGGACGAATTACCCAGGTGGTCGGGATGACTGCGCAAGTTCGCGGACTGCCTGCGCCCATCGGTTCACTTTGCAGAATCAACTGCAATCATCGCGAACCGATTGATGCGGAAGTGATTGGACTGCGGGATCAGGAAATCATTGTCCAGCCCTATAGCGATTTAACAGGCGTCAAGCGCGGCGATCTGGTCGAACTGAGGCAATCCTCGATGAAATTGCGGGTTGGTGAAGAACTGCTCGGGCGTGTCATCAACGCTCAGGGTGAATTCATAGACGAAAAGCTCCCTGCGATTCTCCCTCATGCGGTTTCGTTACAGACACCGCCGATTCCCCCCTTGACCCGACCGCGGATTACAGAGGTCATGGAGACAGGAGTTCGTGCGATCGATTCACTGCTGACATGTGGCAAGGGTCAACGGCTCGGTATTTTTGCAGGCAGTGGGGTCGGGAAGAGTACGCTGCTTGGCCAATTGGCAAAATATGCCTCGGCTGATGTCAATGTTGTTGTGCTGGTCGGCGAACGGGGGCGGGAAGTACGGGAATTCCTGGAACGTGATCTTGGCCCGGAGGGAATGAAGAAATCCGTTCTTGTTGTCGCCACCAGCGAAGAATCCGCACTGTTGCGCCGCCGATGTGCTCATGTCGGAACCGCGATTGCTGAATACTTTCGTGATCGCGGAAAGGATGTCCTTTTGATGATGGATAGCGTGACACGGTACGCTTTGGCCCAACGGGAAATTGGTCTGGCAGGCGGTGAACCGCCGGCGACACGTGGTTTTCCCCCTTCGGTCTTCGCCCTGCTGCCACGATTGCTGGAACGGAGTGGAACGACGGAAAAAGGGAGTATCACCGGACTCTACACGGTTCTGGTGGAAGGGGATGATACGAATGAGCCCATTTCCGACTCGGTCCGCGGAATCCTGGATGGTCACATTGTTCTCTCGCGTGATCTGGCTCACCAATCGCATTGGCCTGCGATCGATGTGCTCGGCAGTATCAGTCGATTGATGAACGAATTGGTTTCGAGCGACCATCTTGAAGCCGCTCAACAGATGAAACAGTTGATCGCCGCGTACAGACAGTCGGAAGATCTAATCAACATCGGCGCCTATCAACATGGCACCAGTCGCCTGGTCGATCGTGCCATTCAGTTGAAATCGAAAATCGACCAGTTTCTGCAACAGCCACCGACCACGCATACGGAAATGAGCCAGACAATTGACAAACTGCTTCAACTGGCTTCGCAGATGGACCTCAATCAACAATTTGCTGCCGCTTCGTGACAATTGAGAGAAGGGATAAGTGAAACAGATGGCCAAGTTCAAATTTCAACTTGAATCCCTGATGAAGTATCGCAAATTCCAACGGGATCAATGCAGGCAGGTACTCGCCGATGTCCTCAGACAGGAATCCGACCTCTCACAGGAAATAGAGCGGACACAGGCAGAACGGGAACAGGTCAGCGAAGAAATCCGTGTTGGAAGCAACCAGGGAAAAATCAACGTTCAACAGAATGCATCGCGAAGATTCTACCTGACCCAGATTGATTGGAAACTACGTCAGGTCAATCTGCAACTGGAACAGGTCAGAGAGCAACTCGAACTCTGCAGAAAAGCCGTCCAGCAAGCCGATGCAGCGGTGAAGGCGTTGGAGCAGTTGAAAGAAAAACGTTTGAAAAAACAGGAATATCTGGAAACAAAACAACTCGAAACAGAAATGCAGGACAGTTGGAGTGCGGCACAACAAATTCAATTTTGACTGTTCCCGGCTCTCAAAGAGCTGATCACAATCAAGCAGCTCACTGCTGAAATTGACGTTTTAGATCAAGACAGGAAGTTCCCATGTTCCGCATACTTGGTATGGTCATTGCCATCTTCTGCACCGCGACGGTGCTGACGGGGGTGGCTGCGCTCGGGTTCGCATGGGGACAGGGAAATCTGACGCGCGAATCGGCCGAAAATATCGTTGCCATACTCAAGGGAGAACCAATCAAAGTTGATGATGAATCTTCTGAAAAACAGCAGGAAATGCCCTCTTACGAGGATATCGTCAAAGCCAGAGCGGCCAAAATCCTCAGTATTTCCGCACGTGAAAGCGAACTGGCGATTTTTCAACAGGCGATAGAAGATCAAACGAACTCCATCACCAGTAAACGTGGGAAACTTGAGCAAGTTAGGAAAACCTTTCGTAAAGAGCTGAAAAAAGAACAGGAGAAGATCACCTCTGAAGCAGTCGTGCAGGCACGGGGGATTCTGCTGAAAATGGAACCTGAATCAGCCGTTGAAAAACTGCTTGCCCTTGACGTAACTGATGCTGTGCTCTTGTTTAAGGGCATGCCGGAAAAGGATGCGGCCAGAATCCTCGACCAGTTTCGTCAAAGAATTAACGGGAAAGACCCGATCGCGCGGACGAAAAAAGCCGAAGATATATACAAGGCAATTTACAAGGGCAGTCCGCTCATCGAACCTGTCCAGAAATCTTTGCAGGCGATGGATGACGATGGCAAGAAAGCGACAGCATTACAATAAAGAGTGTTCCGTTTCTCGATGAGATGAATTGATGGACGGAACATACTTTATGAAGGCTCCATCATGTTTGCGGCAATTGGATGAAACCCGCCTTACTGGGGACTGTCGCTCCAGCCGCCTTGAAAATTGTCTGGAACCGATCGAATCGGAGGAATCCGGCAAGGATGCCGGGACGCGATGAAGACTCGACGGTGTTCCGCGGATGTTTTCCGTTGTCATTTTTTCAAGGCTCATGGACGATGCCACGCAATCATATTCTGCCTCCCGTTTCATTCGTCAGGGACTTGTCCAACTCCGGAAACAGCCTGATTCAAACTCTGTTTGAAAAAGGGCAGCAGGAGGCCAATACCGAACGGACTGCCTCTTTTGAGGATCGCTTGCGTTCTCGTTCGGTCGATGAGAAAACGGATCGAACGCCGAGTTCTGCGGAATCGACACAGCAGAAGCCTCGATCAATTCGAGAAACGGATCGGCGCGAGCGTCCCCAACCAGCAGCAGCATCGGAAAATCGAATTTCTCGTCCGAAGCGTTCACGTCGACAAAAAGCAGCCGAGAGTCAGCAGGAGACAAATCAACTTCCTCCAGTGCAAAACGACCAAACTGCCTCCCGGCCAGATACCATCAGCGGGAGACTGGCGGATCATCCGGAACCAACCGACAATTCGCCACCGGTTACAGAATCATCTGATTCCGTTGACTCGTTGCAGCAAAATGAGCCGCAACAATCCGGGAACAGCCCCGAGAACCGACCGGAGAACAGAGAAACTCCACAAGATGAGATCGGTTCAATCGGATCGAAAAGTGAGAACGGAAATGTTCCCGCCGGCTTGCTGAGACATGTTTCGGAAGGGATTCGATCAAATAGTGACTCTGACGATTTCACTCGGAACAGTGAATCCACCGATGACGAGAACTCGCAGCCTCCTGTTATTTCAAAAGGGCTGGCCAATGCGCTGCAGGGACAAACTCCCAATCAGCAGGATCTGTCCAGCGACCAGGCTTCTTCGGCCAACTCTAGCCAAAATGATGATGCGCCAGAAAATGGCCCACAGAAAAGTTCCGATTCCAATCCGCAGGAACAGAACGATCTTCCCGGAATCGATGCTTCCCAAGCTGAAGAAAGTGGTCAGGGTTTGCAGTTGGGAGATCAAACAGAGAACGCCACTGCGGGAGAGACGGAGTCTTTGCGGGACAGTCAGGAACCGATTGATCTGAACGTGAACGCCGTGCGGCAAGTTGATGCAGCACAGGAACAGCAGGTTATTGAACAGGCTCAAACAGACGGCGACAACAACCCTGAAATTGCACAACAGCCCTCTCAGGACGATATAGTTCAAATTCAAACAGCAGAAACGGATGGAGATCGCAACCGATCCGCACAGGATCAGTCGAATGTGCCAGCGCAGAATCAGCAGGAAGAATCGATCGCAGAAAATTCGGCTGTTCCCGCTCCGAACTCTGCAGGTGAATTGAAAGATCCGGGTTCAGAAGAAAAAGCAGAGGCTCCGGAAACATCGGAACAGGAAGCTCGCGCCTCCAACCAAAATGAAGGACAGGGCCAGAAACAGAATCAGGTGGAGCAATCTACGTTAAGGGTCGATTCCCAAAC
>JALWSL010000824.1:6380-9951 GCA_027080405.1 Planctomycetaceae bacterium | reverse complement strand
ATGGAATAGAAGAAATGCGAGCCAGCGGCAAATCGTTCATGCCCGAAGGATTGGAAAAAGATATCACCGTGCAACAGATGGCCGATTTGCTGAAATATCTCAAAGCTTCCAACCGCAACGAAATTTCAGCCTCTGCCGATAGACAGCAACCCCGCCTCCTCCCCAAGAACAGATCTCCCGATCCCCCACTAAAGCAGTAGGGCTCAGAAAACATTTCTGCTGTTCCCGGTTTCCCCCAAAGTAATGAACAGGTTATCGGAGAGCGCTTTATCGATTATCCATTAGTTTTGATTGAGCAGGAAGTTGAAGTTGAAGATGCTGAGCAGGACGTTAAAGGCTTCTTCTTTCAAGGTGTACTGCATGATCAGTGTATCGCCCGGTTGAACGAGAATCCTGTGTGTAGGGTCAAGCAGGGCGCGGTTCATATCGACCTTGATGGGGATTTCATCACCACATTCATTTTTACGCAAGACGATCAATCGGGAAGGACCAATCGCTCCGGCTCTGCCTACGTTACTCCCTCCTCCACCAGTTCCGCCCCCTCTTCCACCTAGAGATTGAATCCCTGTTGTTCCACCCCCCACTTTACCGCCCGCGATGGCGACTGCTTTAAGTACATCAAGATCGTAATCGCGTGGGATGAAGTGTTCGCCACCAGGCAACACTCCGCCGGTATAGAAGCGTTCCTTTTCTCGGGACGGAATGTAAACGATGTCGCCTGTCTGGAGTATGATATCTTTTTCTGTAAAGTTAGGGACATTTTCAGGGTAGAACCGAATGGGAATGCGAGTGATATCAGGAGAATCTCCGATTTCAGGTGGGCATTGACACGGTTTCTTGCATGATTTTACTGCTGCAACGAAGCGATCGTAATCTGCTCCCGAGGCCGCATTTCCCCGGACAATCAGGACTTCATTCTTGGCATCCAGGCCGGGCAGACCTCCTGTTTCATTCAGGGCGTGCAGGAGATCGTTTTCATAAGCATCGAGATCGACGATTTCGCCAGAACCCCGCTTGAGAACATTTTCCTTCCCGCCGGCTTCCTCACGAATGACCAAAACGCGAACCTGACGACGCCTCATCAACGTTACAATGACTCTGTCCTGGCCGGGTCTGAGAATTTTATTTTTAACAGTATAAGTGTTGCGGATCTTTGCGGTGGCCTGCTCAAGTGTCAGTCCTTCCACAGGAATCGGTTTCACCAAAGGTAAGGCGACGGTTCCATCTTCTCTGACGGGTGAGGGGAAACCGATGGCTGGTGGCTGATCCCCCGCTTCGGGAAAATGAACAGGGGGAGCTTCTTCAGGGTTTCCAAGCACATTTTCGATATAGATGCCCAAAACGTCCCCAGGGGCCAGCTGATAGGCAATAGGGGGAGATTGTCTCAAGCGGGAAACCGATATCTCCTGCATCGTCTCCCGACTTCTTCCGAGAAACTCCGATGGAACCCGATGAGCAGGAATAGCGGGGATATTGTAGGGTGAATACTGCAGCCCGCTGCACCCACATGACGCCAGAATCAACAGGCAAGTCAAATTTGAGATAATATACGATTTGGTCATTGTCGGTTTCCACTTCCCTGTGTGAACACAATGAGTATTAGGAATCAATATTTGAATGGATGGTCAGTTATATTCGTCTTGTCCGTTCCCGACTGTGGGCAGAACATCCCTGTTCAGTTGCTGTCTTTGTCGGTATCTGCGGGGACATAAGGTTTGGCTGGTGGGGTCAACTTGACCTCTTTACCACTCTGAGTCGGCAATTTCGGTTGAACAGGTTCCGGCATCGGAGCAAGTATTTCCGGCTGCATCTGTTGCAGGTGGGGTTCTCCGTCCGCTGGTTCATATTCAACACGTTCCTTGCATTTGTGATATATTTTTCCCGATGTCAAAATCCGGCGGGATTCAGAATAGCCATCAGCCAGTGCAGCTGCGGCACCATGTTGATAGCCGTCGAACCAGGCAACAATCAGTTTCTTGCCTTCCGGTGTGCTAAACCTTGTCCGCCAGTAGCGTCTGGGGGGCAAAGAGGGCGGACAACCATCTCCTCCACTTGCAACCGCTGCGTAGCCTGCTATGAATCCGCGACCGAAATCATCGAGATCATGTTCGATTTGACAGTAGGCACCGGCTGAATGTTTCCACGCATGCTTGGCGGCGCTTCTAATCCGCATGGCGTAAAAATTCTCGTCAATTTGATCCCACACACTGCTGCAACCAGTGATATTAACCGTTACAAGGGTTAATAAAGCGATATTTACGATTCGATGTTTCACGTCCATGTTCCAGTTATATAAGTGGATTGATCGATAAAAACGAAGCAGTTACTGATGTCGTTTCGGTCGTTCATCTCTGAGATAGGTCATTTTGGCTTGTGGTGTGTTGATGCACCGTCTGCACAATTCATCTTCATTTCCATTTCCAGAACCGAAAGACATCCCATGATCCTGTATCGCTGCAGTGATTGTTGGTTATTCCTTCAGGCAAATAATTGATAACAAGGCAGCCTCTCTGACATCATCATCGGGGTGTTTTTCTGCCAGTTGCTCTAATCGAGGGATCAGACTGTTTGAATGATTGTGGAAGCCACCAAGAAGCAAGGCAACCTGCCTCTGTATTGCAACCGAACTCTGTTCAAGTTGGACTTCCATTATTTGAATCGTTTCTTCCGGGCTCTGCTCATATGCACTTGCCAAAGCGTGAACTGCGATGAACTGAATCGATTCATCGGATGAAGAAAACGCATCAGAAATAACTTTTAGCGTTTTTTCACTACCGCGATGATGGCGAAACAATGCCTCGGCGCTGTTGATTCTTACATGCTCGTCTTCGTGATCAAGCAGAACTTCCAAGGATTCAAAAGCTTCCTCTTGGACTTCTTCTTCGTTGCCGATCAGATAGGCCAAAGATGCCAGGCGTTGATTGATCAGCTTCTGCTTCTCTGCGTAGTCTGCTTGGACGGGTTCAATCGCCGGATTATCTTCCTGTTCTATTCCTTTTTCTTTTTTGGCGATCCATCCTAGGGTGCCTTGATGTTCCCGAGTTGTCGTAGTTGGCGTGCCCTCCTTGGTTTGTCCCTCCTCGAAACTCGAAGATAGCAGCGGTTCCTCGGAATACATCTCCTGCTTGCCGTCCGCAGTTGATGTCAAAGGGGCACTGGAAGGTGGGAGCAGTATTTCTTCCCTCGCTACCTTTTTTTCAGCAATTTTCGCTGCGGGAGTAATGGAAGGAAGTGCCAGTTCCTGTTCTGTTAGATCCTCCTTCTCCAGTTCCCTGTTTATTTGATTATCGTCTGACGCGGTTGAGTTTTTCGCGTCCTCCGCCCATTCCGGCCATTTGGCATCCCGGATATCTTTTGAAGGTGGCGATTGGGCCGATTTAGCGTGCAGAGTCTGTTCCTCGGCAGTTTTTCCATTTTTCTTGGTTGTCCTGCCCTCTTCTTCTGGTAAAGGAAGTTTAGCCAGAAATGGTTCTTCTACCCCTGGCTCCTTCTTGCTCTTTTTGTTGGCCAGAGCTTCATCCTTTGACTTTGTTGCCAGTTTTGCGACTAAAGTTTCTTCGGGGGATTCAGG
>JALWSL010000824.1:0-6370 GCA_027080405.1 Planctomycetaceae bacterium | reverse complement strand
AGCGTTGAAGTTTATTATCCCCGTTTAAAGCCAAAATTCTTTTTTTTGCAATTTCCCCCTGCTCGGTTCCGGGGTACCGCTTAAGCACTTGGCGGTAGGCGGAAATCGCTCGCTGCTTATAGCCCTGCTGTTCATAGGTTTGGGCAATTACCAGCATTCTTTTACGAGATGGCATGTTGGCTGGACTAGCACTGGAGTTGGTAAAACTGCGTTGTGAACCAGTACTGGAACAGCCAGCACTCATAAGGAGAACCAGCATGGCAGAGCAGAAACACAAATTGGTGCGATTCACGATCGTCTTCCTCTTGGAAAGAAAATAATGCCCGAGTGCTCCAGCTACAGAACTGGATTACACCCCATCACTCTCCATGATCGGTTTTATCGTTCGATCAGTTTCTTACTCTTTATCCGGATTTATCGATTATAAGTGGTATGCTGATACTTCGCCCCTTAAAAACACATGTATTCTTCCTATCTTCACGTACTATGGGAGCATTGCGATTGCATTGGCTAGGATAGAATTGAAGAGGTTAAATGGACAATATGGAGAAAAAGGGGTAAATGCAGTTGACAGGGGGAGTCAGTTTTATCAATAATGCGGGGCGATTGTGTTGATTTCATACCAAAATAACAGTGCGATCAAAGGTTGGATGTTCAGTGTGTTTGCAGTGGCGCACGGAGTTGTTGTGCAATCTTGGGAGTCAGATATCATGTTCCGTTCCACATTTGTTACCTCTCTTTTCCTAGGCTGTGTGTTCGCTACGCTGGGAATGGCTGCTGTTTCCGAGTATGGACCTGTTCAGGTATTGGAGAGTGATCTCATCACTGATGCACAGTTCGAAAAAGTTGTCGCCGAACCTGTCGTGTTGGCGGCGGTTAAGGATGTCCCTGACAATCGTGCTCATGAAGGTGCCGAGGAGGGTCCTGTACCCGCAGCTCATGATTTTTCGGGTGAAAATAGGACTTTTTCTTCTATTAAGCCCGAGAATTATCTGCATTGGAATGGGAAAGATCGCTCTTACACTCATACGTATCATGTCAGGTTGAATCCCGATGGGATGCTCAAAGGTCGTGTTATCTTGCTTGGTTCTGATGTAGGGCCTGGCCCAACGACGATTACATTTGTCAAAGCTGGGACTATTTTTTCCACCGTTCAATCAACTCCCAATGGTGATTTTCAGTCGGGTGGGATCATCCCCGGTGTGTACGGGGTGTTGGTGAGGGGCGAGCGGTCGTTTGCGGCGTTTTCCATTCACGTTTTTGATTCAGTCGCTCAAGGGAAACAGGCAGCATCATTGGAACTGACGGTATTTGCTGTTCCCGCTCAGCATGTACCCGTGATTCTGTCCATTTTTGAGACAGCGCTCCATCGGGAAACGGGGGCAATTCCATTGGAGCCAGCCGATGAGAATATCCCGGAGTACGCAAAAATTACGCCAGAGGTCGTCGATGATGCGGACGTACTCAAGGAAAATGTCAATACCTTTGTGACGAATGCTGATGGCAGTTTTAGTGGTCACCTGCGACGCTTGCATCCTGTTTCGGGGAGGTCTTTCCTGATGCATCCCTTCACGAATCGTGTTTACTTCGTTCAGGGTGATTCGATCGTTTATTCAGCCGATGTTGAAGCTGATGGTCGATTCATTATTCCCGATTTCAACCCTGGAATCTATTCGATTGTAACTGCGGGTGAAGATGGCGTTGGCGCAGTCGGGATTCGGGTTCGTGCTCCCGAAAATGATTTTAACGCCGGTATTCGTTCGTTGTTGGGAGGTTATCAGTTCGTTTCTTTGGCGCAACCGGCCAATGGTCCCGTTTTTGACTTTTCAATGGTGGGGCCGGAAAACTACCAGGCGCTGAACCAACTTCTTGCACCAGCTGAATTTGCACAACTGATGCAGGCCGTTCCAGCTGGAGGAGGCGCTGGTGGTGGAGGTGCTGGTGGCGGCGGCGGTGGTTCAGGCGTTGGGGCTGGTGGCGCCGGCGGGGCAGCAGCGTTGGGGCTTCTCGGGTTGCTCGGCCTGTTAGCCAGTCCCTAGCCATTTTAGTTGTTGAACGAATACTTCGGACATGAGGTATCGGGAGGCCTTGTCCTATCTGATTAGACATGGAGGCGAGTAATTGAGGCGGGTTCCTGGCGCGATTGGTGGCTTGGTCGCCTTTAGCGGGTTAGAGTTGGTTACCTTCCATGTATTTCCCCACCGATCGACATTGCTTGCCGCAAAATGAAGGGAAACACGCTGATCAGGAAGTGACGAAGTGCTGGTCTGCGCTAGCCGATGCAACATTGTTTCCAGCCTTGCCTCTTTTGAGTCTGTTGATTATTGCTCCCTGGCTTTTGGGGGGGCGTACCGCATACCTGCTGCAATATATTTGTGTGGGGGTGACGGTTTGCGTCGCCTTTTGGTTTTTCTCGCGGATTCGTGGCTGTGCGAAGTCGATTGATATTCCATTGGTAGCTCTGCCTGTTTTGTTTGCAATACTGTTCGGTCTGTTTCAACTGACCCCTTTGTCCACTGAGACGATCACAAAATTCTCTCCTGTTGCTTCGCACCTCTGGCAACTCAGTGAGCAATCAGGCAACGATGCGGTAAAAGGCGAAGGGCGGGGGAACTCTTCCCGGCAGACGATCAGCCTCTATCCTGCTTCAACGCGAAGTGATGTTTCGCTTTTGGTGCTTGCTTCTATCGTTTTCATTGTTTCAGCACAATTATTCGCCCAGGAGCAAGTGCAGGGAAAATTGTGGTGGCTATTATTGGGGAATGGAGCAGCTCTATCTATTTTTGGAATCATCCAGCAACTGACATGGAATGGAAAGCTGTATTGGTTTTACAAGCCGTCTCAAGTCAACATGGCGTTCGGTCCGTATGTAAATCATAATCATGCAGCAGGATATCTGTTGATGTGCCTGGGAGGTGGATTGGGACTGTTGATGTCCAATCAGATGCTCAGACGAGATTCGACCAGGCAGAGCGAATCGATCAGACGCAAGAATAAATCATTGAGTTTCCTGGCCGGGTTTCTCACGTTGTGTGTTGTGATCGGCATTTTGTGCTCGTTATCTCGCGGAGCGTTTGTCGCGATGGCGGGGGCGGGTGTGATCACGCTATCTGTTTCGGCGCTCTATGCCGGGAGAGGGCTTAAGTTTCCTTACCAACTTGTTGCAGTGGCGATGTTGGCGGTTGTCATACTCATTGGAATTGGGCTGTCTTCAACTGTATCCGATAGACTTGATTCTATCACAAAACAGGATGTTACCCGGAATACTCGCATTCAGCATTGGAGACAGGCCAGTAGAACGGTTCCTGATTTCTGGCTGACGGGAAGCGGTTTGGGAACATACCGCTACATTCATCGACTTTACATGACACAGCCTGGTGAAGAATGGTTTTATCACGCGGAAAACCAGTACCTTGAGGCAATGGTCGAAGGGGGCGTTGTCGGTTTGGGGCTACTCCTTGTTGCCATGGTCTTAATGGTTGTCGTCTCTGTCTTTTCTTTGCGGAAAGCTCCGGGGATTCGTTCGCGGCCCTTTGCATTGGCGGTTTTGTTTGCATTGACATCCCAGTCTATCCATGCCTTTTTTGATTTTGGACTTTACGCCCCGGCGAACATGCTTTTATTGGCGGCTATTTGCGGTGCGGGAGCAGGGCAGGCCTGTCAGTTCAGTGATTTTTCCCGTTGGCCTCGCCTCATCACTTTTTTGCGACTCAGGTCTCCATTGGTAACCGGCGTTTTCATTCTCGCTTTGGTTCTGCAGTCCCTTTTTCCGTTGACGGAATCGTACAAAGCCACTGTGATGCATTCGGCTCATACCAGATTTGTTAACGAGATGAGGGACCCGGGCCTGCCCACAGAAGATAAGGAAATCTCGCTTCTCAATTTTTCAGCCCGCCTGCAGAGATATCCTGACGACTTACGCTATCAATTGGCGATCGCTGACGGATGGATCGAACAGTATCGGGAGAGAGCTTACCGACTACTCGTTGAAAAGAAAGACGGGACTGAACGGGATGATTGGAAACAGAACCCCAAAGGGGAAGTGTCGCGGAATCGGGTAATATGGGAGCAGACCTCTCTCGCACATCTGGATCAGCTTGCCGGTCGATGGTATCGTTCGGGATACCATCGTTCTCTGCGGAATTTGCGAGATCAGCAAGTTGTCAAGGAAACTTTAAGGCCAGCTTTTCGTCATCTCCTTTTGGCCAGACGGGCTTCTCCTCTGTTGCCACGTGTGCATTTTTCCTTGGCACAACTTTCGTTCCTTGTTCGTGAACCGGAAGGGAGTAACCCCTACTTGCAACCAATTACGCAGATGGCGTATCGCCGTGCTGATTTAATGTACCAGGCGGGGTTGTACTACTTTGAACAGGCTGATTATGAACGTGCTGTTGACTGCTGGAAAATCAGTCTGGCTGAATCCGAACTGTACGCTGCCGCAATTTATCAACATTCGCTCAGTCTGCCGGATAGAAATAAACTTCCGATCGGTTCACTCCCTTTTTCTGCATCGGTTTTGATCGACTTGGCGAAGAATGCGTCTGAACAGGAAGATGGTGCGGATCGTCTTGCACTTCTTCGGCGAGCGGAGAAACTTCTTTTGGCTGAAGGTGAATCCCGGGCAGAGACATTCTATCAACTGGCAGTTGTATCGGAGCTGAAAAATTCGCCTGATGAAGCGATTGACCACTTCAAAAAGGCGCTTGAGTTGGCCCCGCGCAATCTGGAATGGCGGTTTCAATATGCGCAACTGCTTCAGAAGCAAGGGAAGTATGGAGAAGCGTTGAAGCAGGCCAAAGCCTGCACACAGGCGGATGGCAGTAACAGTATGTACCGCGAATTGTATTTGGCGGTCTATTCAAAAAAGAATTGATCAATCACTCACACGATTTACCTCCTATGAACATAATTTTTTCCATCACCGCAGCTGCTTTTTTCAGCTCTTTGCTGATGACTCCTGTGGTACGTCGAATCGCCTTATGGCTCGATATTGTGGATCACCCGGATACGCATCGCAAACTGCATAAGCAGTCGATTCCGCTAGGCGGTGGTTGGGCGGTGGTGTTCGGAATGGCGACTGCAATCGTCGTGCTGTTGGTGACCAATAACCCATGGCAAGACCTCTTTTACGAAAGGCGATCTTTTCTGATGGCCTTTGCCGCTTCGATAGTGGGGATTGCAATTCTGGGGACGGTTGATGATCGCTTCGGGTTACGAGGCCGGCAAAAAGGTTTGGGGCAGCTGATTGTCGCAGGAGGATTGATTGCAGCTGGTCTGCTGATTCAGAAAATTCATTTCTTCGGCTGGCGGATCGATCTGGGAGTGATGGCGGTTCCCTTTACCCTTTTCTGGCTGCTGGGCGCGATGAATGCGTTCAATTTGATTGATGGGATTGATGGTCTGGCATCGAGTGTCGGAGCAGTTATCGGTTTGGCGATCGCGGTGATGGCGTTTTTGTCGGGGCATCCAATTGATGGAGTTATTGCGTTGGCCCTTGTAGGGAGTCTGGTAGGATTTTTGTTCCATAATTATCCGCCAGCTACGATTTTCCTGGGAGATGCCGGGAGCATGCTGATAGGACTGGTTATTGGAGTGCTCGGCATCCAAAGTTCCCTCAAAGGACCGGCGACAATCGCTTTGGTCGCTCCGACAGCAATACTTGCTATCCCCGCCTTTGATGTCGGGATGGCTATTCTGCGCCGAAAATTGACCGGGCGAAGTATATATGTCACCGACCGAGGCCATTTGCATCATTGCCTTCAGCGACGCGGTTACAGTGGAAAAAAAACCGTTTTTGTGATTGGTATTTTTTGTCTGATGACAGCAACAGCGGCTGTCGTCAGTGTCTATTTGAAAAATGAGTACCTTGCCTTGGGGGGCGTATTGGCTGTTCTCGGAACGATGACCATCACGAAAATGTTTGGGCATTCCGAATGTGTACTCTTGCTCCAACGGATCAGGAAGACACTGCTTTCGTTTGTCAGTTATAGAAAACCGGCTTCGCATGCTGCGACAACGCCACTGGTTTCCCGATTCGGGGGAAGTCATGAATGGGAAGAATTATGGGGAACATTAACCCAATTTGCTGACCGATTCGATTTGACAACAATCAATCTGAATGTTTCCCTGCCCGCGATTCATGAAGAATACCACGCTTCCTGGAGTCGGAAAAAAATGGGAAAATCAGATGAGATTTGGGAGACGCAACTTCCCTTGATCGTTCGAGGGAAATCAGTCGGCCGTCTGCAAATTCGCGGGGAAGTTCCAACTGAAGCGACCTGCATGTGGGTTGGCGAAGTGATTGATGGTCTGAAACCGTTCGAAATTCAGATAAATGAAATTGTGGCAGAGTTGCTTCCCATCCCCAACC
>JALWSL010000823.1 GCA_027080405.1 Planctomycetaceae bacterium | reverse complement strand
GTTGTTCTCTGGAAACCGGCCATGCGGATATAGCCGATGCCATTGTTTGAATCGATCATCTTTACAATCGGGATGCTTTTCACTTTTACTTCACGACGGATGAAATAACCCTCCTTTTCCTGGTCATTCTTTGTCACCCAGCGAATGTGAACGCGACTTCCCTGTTTGCCTGTCAACAGACTGGCAGATTCGTCGGTTGGTTTATTTCGGCAATCGATCTGATCGATATGTGTGATGTGGTCGCCAGGTAACAATCCCCCTTCTTCAGCAGGACTGTCCGGAAGAACATTGACCAGTAGAATTCCCTTCCCTTCTTCCGACTTCATTTCAATACCGAGTCCAACGAATTCGCCCTCGATGTTGTTGTACAAATCGGAAAGTTTTTCCGGTGTCAGGTACCCGCTGTAATCGTCCATCGCATTACAGCCGCCGAAGACATACTCCAGAATGACCGGCACCCGAGCGATCCCCAACCTCTTTTGCAGGCGGTTGGCCACTTCCAGAACCAGGTTCCGGGCCGCTTCAGGACTTGAAACCGGTTTATTCCAGTATTTTTCGAACAACATGCGTCGGGCACTGGCAACTTCAGGCAGCGAGCGTGTGTAGATATTGTTTCGCTCCAAAAAAGCCTCGTTATTCAAAGCCAGGTAAACACTCTCAGTGCCATGAGCGATGAAATACGTTGAGGAGAGCGTGTTGACATAATGCCCGTGAATCTTGAAGAGAACTTCATCGAGCAATTCGAGGGCTTCGTATTCCGAAAGTTTGAGCAACTGATCCTGATAGCTTTTATCAGCATAGCGCCGGGCGATATTCATGTGAAACCGGGAACGGCGCAACCCGTATTTCAGTTCATTGCTGTCCGGCCATGTCTTGAGCGTGTCGCGATAATGCACAACGGCATCAACCCACTTGCTTTTCCGTTCGAACTCGATCCCGACCTGAACGGCTTCGCGCACGTCTTTGACAGCGGAAGGATCTTTCGACGCGCCGGTGACATCCAGAACAGTGGTAGAAACAAGTGCCAAAAAGGCGACACTGAAACAAAGTAGAATTTTCTTCGCAGTAAATGACATGCAGCCGTTCCCCCTCTATTGTTGCTGCAAGTCGCCGCTTGTAATTCCTCCTGAGGTCATGCCCGCAGGCAACCCCGGTTTGCAAAACCGTCCCGAAAACCGGGGCGAATTTGCCAAGAGAGTTCCATTCTCGATTAGCCAGGCAAGTATTGGCGACAAATGAATATGTGATCTTTTCACATCACTGTTGTTGACGTGCCACAACAGTTTCGACAATCCAGCATACGTCAGAAAATTGGCTCCGTCAATTTTTTTGGTTCCGAATCTGTTACCCCAATCCCTACAACCGGAACTCTTTTCCAAAATAGCGGCCAGTCAGGCAAAATAAACCTAAAGTTCCAGCTTGTACTGCGGTTCGTACACGCTCCTGCAAGGCACTTCCAGGGAGTTGTTCCAGAGTTGTTCCAACTTGCGAAAGGGAATTCCTCCCGCTCTTTACCATGTTTCCGTGACGCCATGTTTCCAGTACATCACCATGTTCCCGATCCCATTCTCCTGTTGCCCTGTCTCATTCCAATACCGGATTCCGAACAGAACCGTTGACATCTTTGCGTCTGTCGTGCATTTCCAATAAGATTCCGTTTCGGTCTCGGCAATCTGGCTCAACCTGTCGTTACCAACGTTACGTCGTCCCGTGCAGAATCTGAAGAGCATGAACCACGCATAACCGAGAGAGTGAGAGTTTTATCGATGGCAGGAAACAGTTTTGGGCAACTATTTCGTATCACCACAGCCGGCGAAAGTCACGGCCCGGGTAATGTGGTGATCATTGACGGCGTTCCCCCCGGGATCGAGTTGAGTGTGGACGATCTTCAAAAAGATCTGGATCGCCGAAGGCCGGGGCAAAGCAGGATTGTCACCCAGCGAAATGAAGCGGATCAACCGGAAATCCTTTCCGGGGTTTTCGAGGGAAAAACAACAGGCACATCATTGGCCATCCTGATACGCAACGAAGACCAGCGCAGCCGCGATTACGGCAATATAAAAGATGTCTATCGTCCCGGCCACGCCGATTACAGTTTCGATGCCAAATACGGTTTTCGCGACTATCGAGGCGGGGGGCGTTCTTCGGCCCGGGAAACGACCGCCCGTGTTGCCGCTGGAGTAGTGGCGAAAAAAATTCTGCACAAGCAGTGCGGCGCTAATGTTCTCGGTTACGTTGTGCAAGTTGGAGAGGTGAAAGCGAACATCGACTCCCCTGCTGACGTTACTTTGGAGCAGGTGGAGAAGCTGCCCGATGGTAGCGCAAACATCATCCGCTGCCCCGATGTTGAAGCAGCCCAAAAAATGATCTCGCTTGTGGAACAGGTACGCAAACAACAGGATTCAATCGGCGGAGCAGCCGAGATTGTCACCACCGGACTGCCAGCCGGGTTAGGTGAACCGGTCTTTGACAAATTGAAAGCCGATCTGGCGAAAGCATTATTCAGTCTCCCCGCTGTTCTCGGTGTCGAATATGGAGTCGGCTTCGGGTGCGTCACCCTGAAAGGGAGCGAAAACAACGATCCATTCATTCCCGGAAACGGGGCAGGAGAAATCACCACGGCCTCCAACCGACATGGTGGAATGCTGGGAGGGATTTCGACCGGCTTGCCCATCGTGTTACGCGCAGCGGTGAAACCGACCAGCTCCCTGCCCAAACCACAGCCAACGGTAAATCGTGACGGAACAGAAACAACAATCAGCACCAAAGGGAGACACGACCCCTGCCTGCTCCCAAGATTCATTCCGATGGCCGAAGCAATGGTGGCGATCACACTGGCCGACCACCTGTTGCGTTTCAAGGCCCAGTGTGGCGATTGAAGCACCACCTGTACTACTAACGGTTAAAGTTGGCGAACGGCTCGCAAATTTTGGAAAAATTTCAGTTTGGTTATGGCGGCCAGAACAGACCAGTCATGCTGGGACTTCCAATCCCGGTATCACGATCATCACTCTGCCCTGAACGTCATCACCGGAAAGGATTGCCGGAACGCATTACCGGGAATCAGGAATTGACTAAAAAAGGAAACAGACAGGGAAGACAGCATCTCTGTTCCTGCGTTCCATTGGTCGTTGATCACTCCAGAAGTAATCACTGGCCTCATACAGGATCTGAACAAAATTCGACAGGGCCCTTCTTATTCGACAAGTGATAAATTTCCGTCACTCATTCGGAGATTCAAACAGCGATTTTCAAATATCTCTTGCTTGTTGGAGAACGAAATAATAGCCTATGGGATCGGTCGAAGGTTGTTCTGCGACCCTATCCGGCTACCAGAAAACAGGGGAATGCGATGAGAATTCTCGCGGGGAAGTCGAACGCAAACTGTGCAGGGGTGAATCGTCGAAGTTTTTTTCAGGTTGGTGTAGCGGGCATGGGCAGTTTGAGCCTGGCGTCCATCCTGCGGGCGAAAGAGACGGCTCGGCAACATGGACTGACAACGAAGCAGACATCCGTGATCCTGCTTTGGCTCGATGGCGGCCCCAGTCAGCACGATACCTACGATCCGAAACCGGAGGCTCCGCGCGAATACGCTGGCATCTGGGATCCCATCAAAACCGTTGTCCCCGGGATGGATATTACCGAGTTGTTCCCGCTACAGGCGAAGGTGGCTGATAAATTTTCGATTCTGCGATCGGTTCACCACGACACGGGAGACCATTTCACCGGGGCTCACTGGATGCTGACCGGACGGGGTGGCGTTAATGGCGCGATGAAAACGGGCAAGTATCCCTTTGTCGGGAGTGTGGCGACCAAAGTCGCCGGTGCCCGCCAACAGGGGATGCCGCCCTATGTTTCCATCCCATACGGTATGAGTGTCGGCCTGCGTCCCGGCTATTTTGGTGGGAATTATCTCGGCAACCAGTATGATCCATTCGAGGCAGAAGGCGACACCAATGCCGACAAGTTCCGTGTCAAAAATTTGAGCCTTCCCAAAAACCTGACGGTTTCACGATTGGAAGACAGGCGTTCTCTGCTAAAACATTTCGACAGCCTGCGCAGATACGCGGATGTCTCGAAAAAATTTGAAGCAATGGATCAGTTCGAGCAGCAGGCGTTTGAACTGGTCACAGGCGACAAAGCGCGTATCGCCTTTGAGATCGAACGCGAATCGACCGAAACACGGGAGAGGTACGGACGAAACAGTTGGGGGCAAAGCACCCTGCTTGCCCGCCGCCTCGTAGAAGCCGGGACGACTTTTGTCACCTGTCATTTCGGAGGATGGGACAGCCACTGGGACCATCAAGCCCGGATGGAACAATATCTTCCGAAAGTCGATCAGGCTGTTTCGGCCCTGTTTTCCGATCTGGATCAACGGGGAATGCTCGATGATGTTCTTGTCCTTGTCATGGGAGAGTTTGGACGAACACCCAAAATGAATGATGGAGGCAATGGCGGCCCTCCATTGAGCAAGGGGACTCCAGGTCGCGACCATTGGGGAAATGTGATGTCTGTTCTGATCGGAGGGGGCGGACTGAAGGGGGGACAGGTGGTCGGCAGCAGTGATCGCCTCGGAGAAAGACCGGCTTCCCGGCCGTTGCGTCCCGGCGATATTCACCATACGATCTTCCATGTGCTGGGAATCGACCCGGAACTCCATTTTAGCGACCACACCGGGCGCCCGATTGTTGCGATTGACCACGGCGGTGTCATTACGGAATTGATCTGATAAAGGCGCCAAAAAAGCCGAACCGTTTGATGCCGTACTGTTTGATATTAACGGTACGAGTTGGCGCGACCGTCACGGCAGCAACAGATAAATGGTGATGATGCTGGCCGTTCCGAGAAGTAAACCGGCGAAATGTTCTCGCAGCTTGCCGCCGGTCGTTCTCAAACTTAAATAGACGCCCAGTTTGGCTCCGAAAGTGCTACCGACGAGCAACAACATCACAACATTCAAATCAACCCGCCCATGAGCCGCATGAATAAGCGTTGCCTGGAAGGCGATCATCCAGACCAAAACCAGCGACATAATCGCAGAGCGTTTTGAGGGGATGCCGTAGGCATAATGCAGACCGGGAAAGAGGATGATCCCTCCGCTCAGTCCCAGAAAACCGGCAAGGAACCCGACGAATAACCCGAACAGACTCAACGAAATGACCGAAATTTTCTGTTTGCGATTTCGCCCGAAAACTTCACACGTCGGTTTGATATTCGGGAATTTCAGCCAGCCGATCGAAAGTGGCCTTCCCTTGCGATGTCGCCTCGATTCCCACAGGCTGAACAGCCCCAGTATCCAGAGCAAGGCGATGTAACTGTATTGAATAGCGGCTGTCAGCATCCGGGAATCATCTCCCAGCTGTTTTTGCATCTCCGAAAGTATTTCCGATCCGGTCAGTGTTCCCATGACGATGCCCCCCATCAAAATGAGGGGAATGCGCAACTCACGTCTGCGAATCCGAAACGATAAAAGAGCGGCTGTGGCAGGCCCGAGCACCTGCGAAGTGCAACTTCCGACCAGAAACTGGATCGGAACAGAGGTCGCAATGCTCAGAAGCGGAACGAGCAGAAAGCTGCCTCCCACTCCAAACAGCCCTGCAATAATACCCACGGCAGCGCCCGAAACAAGAATGATCGCCGATTCCATCATGCGCTACGCGTTCATCCTTATTATCATCATTTGAAAAAAGAAAACAGCCCGATCCCCTGATCCTGACCGGCAAACCTTTCACCACCTGCAAAGGGCATCGGATAAATGCTCAACAGGGTAAATACCCAGCCGCTCAACAGCGGTATAACTTCAACAGGTCATAATCTTCAACGGGGGGTGAGGGGCTTCGTCGAGGAAAAGCGGGAGGCCCGGGAACGGGAAATCCGATTCTAAAAGCCGCGGGCTTTGGTGATATCGCTCATGTTTCGTAAATCGTAATCGATGTGTGTGTAATCGAGCAGTTCACAAAGAGCACGAACGGCAACTCCCATACCATCCGGGCCGCTGAATCCACCGAACTGCCCTCCCCCCTTCAAATGGGGCTCCAATTCGGTAAAAAAGCCGGGAACGCCCATTTTCTGAAGCCGGTCAGTAATTTCGGGAAGGTGTTTTGCCAAATCGCGGAAGATGGCCTCATGTCCGGAATCCCCCATATTGGCGGGAACAAAGTTCTTGAGCCGTTCTTCATCGACGACCCCGGTCCATTCCAGTGTCGGATCCATCTGGTAATCCTTGATGTGAATCCAGCCGATGTAGTCCCGCATCGCTTCATATTCTGCAAAGCATTCTACCGGAGACAGATTCTGGCAGGAAAGATTTCCCCCATCGAATATCAAGACCATATTCGGGCTATTTACTTTTTGGGCCAACTCGGCCAGCAGATGGCCATTTTGTCCAATCAGGTTCGCCTCCACCTCCAGCGCGTAAATGATGCCTGCCTGCTGAAAGGCTTCGACAATCGGTTTGAGCCGTTCAACCGCCTGGTCGACATAGCCGTGCGGTTTCTCCGTCTGCGGATGATAGAACGAGAACCCTCGAATCAACCTTGCTCCCAATTTTTGGGCAGCATTGATTGTCGCCTGAACCTCCCCGGCCAGGTATTCATCAGGATCAACATAGACATTATGCGAACCATCATCGACATCGAGCAGCTTCACTTTCCCCAATCGGGAGCCGATGCTGGCCACTTGCATCCCGTATTCTTCGTGCAATTTGACCAATTCCGCGTATTCGTCTTCGCTCAAATCGACAACGTGCTTCACTTCGCCCGAACCGGTTACATCGACAAAACGGGGGCTGTAATACTTCAAACCCAGACCGGCCAGAACCGCCATCTGTTCTACTGCTGTTTTCCTGTTGGCGGCTTCATCCGCAAACGCACTCAAAATAACTTTCGGTTGATTGGACATTGTCGTACTTTCTGACTTTCTGGAATAGTTCCCATTCAGGGATCGAATCGCGGGTTGAAATTGCTTCGTGTGGCAAACTGGGGGTCGTATTCCCTGCACTGAAGTCGAAATTCAAACGTACTAAAACCGCCCGCTATATATTAAAACCGTAACATGGATTTTCTGCTGAAGAAAATGTGCTGATCTCCTTTATCCTCCCATCTCATGGATGATTCCGTATCGCCGTACTGATGCGAACAAGTGAACGCCCCAACTCCGCAATCCGCTCCTGGACGTTTTCGTCACGAATCTGATTATCGGTGAATGATTTTTCTGTCGCGTAAACGAATTTGGGGAGAATCAGGCAGCGAAAACTGAGCATCATTCTACTGGCAACCCCCATAATCGCCATGTAACTGGCTGACCCACCGGCTGCACAGAGAAAACCGACGACTTTCTCCTGCCAGTTTTGGCCCGTCAGTTCAATCAGATTTTTCAGCATGGCATTGATATCGTAATTGTAAATCGGACAGGCAAGCAGGACTCCCTCGGCACGAGCGATTTTCTCCCCGAGAATGGCAACATTCGGGTCGGCATAAGCTGACTCCCCGTCGCAGAAGGGGAGAGGATATTCTCTCAAATGAATCAGTTCAACTTCATGACCAAGCGATTCAACTTCCTGCAGCGCCGCTTCGGCGAGCAATCGACTGTTACTCTTTTCCCGTTTACTGCACGCAATAATCAGATACATTCTCAATGATTCCGGGTAAATAACCTGACGGTTCTGATAAACAGGAAAGAGAAGCCGCCGAAAAGGATTGCCTTCGGCCAGCGTATAACAAACATCACTTTTTGAGCGAAAACGAATTTTTTATGAGAATGCTCCCGACACCGGAGAAACTGGTGCGCGGTTAACTTCAAAATTGCCGGGACCAACAAAATGCCAGCGCCAACGCTTGAATTTAATTGGAAAGGTGCCAAACAGCTGAAAAACAACCACCTTTATCCCGCGAATATCCCGTGAAGGAGAACTCTCACCCTGCCAGGGGGCCGGATTATATCACTGACGATATCGCAGGTAAAGCAGCCCCGATTCACCACCGTTCTTCTGTACCACCAACGGTTAAAGTTGACGAACGGTGCGAAAGCTTTTGAAAATCCCATTTTGGTTACGGCGGTCAGAACAGACCAGCCGTGCTGGGACATTCCGGTTCCAGTTGCCGATTTCCCCCGATTGACGCTATACTCCCGACTCAGGAAACAGGGGGATTCGGGAGAGTTCAAGGATGGAAATGCTCAAAATACAGGGAGGGAACGCGTTACGGGGATCGGTACAGGTTTCCGGTGCAAAAAACGCGGCGCTGCCGATTATGGCCGCCTGTTTGGCAGTTCCGGGGAAAACAGTTCTGCATAATCTCCCTGAGTTGCGCGATATCGCCAGCATGAGCGACCTGCTGGGCCAATTGGGAATGTCGGTTACCCGAACAGGCACAGGTCAGTTGATTTTGGAACCAACCCGCTCCCGGGAATCTGTAGCTGATTACGATCTGGTTCGAAAAATGCGAGCCAGTGTTTGCGTGTTGGGGCCGCTGCTGGCCAGTCGCGGAGAAGCCTTTGTTTCGCTTCCGGGAGGCTGCAACATCGGACATCGGCCAATCGATCTGCACCTGAAAGGATTGGCGGCACTGGGCGCAGAAATTGAAATACGAAATGGATACGTCATCGCCCAAGCGACAAAGTTGACAGGAACACGTATTTTTCTGGGTGGAGCCATGGGAAGCACCGTGACAGGAACCTGCAACATTTTATCTGCAGCGGCCCTGGCAACAGGAAGAACCATTATCGAATCGGCTGCCTGTGAACCGGAAGTGGTCGATCTGGGAAACTTTTTGATCGCTTGTGGAGCAAAAATTGAAGGATTGGGAACGCCCTGTATTACGATTGACGGAGTAGAACAACTCCAGCCGGTTGAATACGAAATTATCCCGGATCGGATCGAAGCAGCGACCTGGTTGATCGCAACGGCTGCGACACGGGGAGATGTGACGATCGAAAATGTGATTCCCGAACACCTGTCCGCTTTTCTCGATAAATTGACACAACTGGGCGTCCTGTGCCAAATAAATTCCAATTCCATTCGAGTCTCAGGTGTCACGGAAATACAGGCGGGAGACATCGTTGCCCTGGCTTATCCCGGGATTCCAACAGATATTCAGGCACAACTGACCGCGATGCTATGCCTGGCAAAGGGTATGAGCGTGGTAACAGATCGTGTTTTTCCAGAACGATTCATGTACGCATCAGAACTGGTTCGCATGGGAGCGAAAATCAGACGCGAAGCCAATAGCGTTATCATTCAGGGGGTGAATCGGCTGAACGGTGCCAGCGTGATGGCTTCGGATTTGCGAGCCAGTGCGGCGTTGGTGATCGCGGGACTGGCAGCTGAGGGCGAAACAACGATCCGGCGAATCTACCATCTGGACCGGGGGTACGAAAAACTGGCTGATAAACTGACCGCCCTTGGGGCAGATGTTCAGCGATTACAGGATCGTCAAAGCCCCCCCACCGGCAGCAGTATTCCCGGGCCACACTGGCAACAGGCGGGCATCGGAGAGCCGAAGTAGCGCCTGTTTCGTGGCATCTGTTTCTGGTCACTGAAAACAGACGGCTGATTTCTGTTACGCTTTCGGTCGCGATTCCTGGCTGAACGGAGCAGGCATCCTCAAAGGCATGTTCCGCATATTCCAGACGGAATCTGAGCCCGCAGCGAATCTGAATCTGTTTTGCCCGTCTGTTGCCGCTTGAATCTTTGACTCCCTGCGGGAATACTATGCTCCACCACTACAAAGAAGCTTTCAATCAATTATAATTCCCGGCTTCAGAAACAACCCCGGCTTCAGAAACAGCGGTGGATATTAAAACAGCCTTCAGAGAAGTAGAAACGGAAAAACGTGTTACGAACTCATACGTGTGGCGAATTACGCAAACAAGATGTTGAAAAACAGGTTACTTTATGTGGCTGGGTGGATAAATATCGCGATCATGCAGGGATTGTGTTTATCGATTTACGAGA
>JALWSL010000822.1 GCA_027080405.1 Planctomycetaceae bacterium | reverse complement strand
GACGAATAGAGGATTTTCTTTATGAAACGCAGGAATTTTCTGGGCTCATCACTTGGTTTCGGTTGTTCATTCCTGGCGGGGTCTTTCCGTTCAGGTTCCGCAAAAGCGGCTCCCTCTGAAAGAATTCGTCTGGGAATCATCGGGCTGGGATCGCGCGGGTTCAATTTGATTGATGATTTTCTGCGCGAACCGTCTGCAGAAATCGTCGCCATTTGCGATGTCGATCGCTTCCACTATCGCGATCGTCCTTGGGGGAAAGGGAAAACCTTTGGTCGCGAACCAGCCCGGAAGTACATCACGGAACATGTTGCCAGAAAGAAAAAAAGCGGGATACATTCCGGCCCCGATGTCTATAAGGATTACCGCGACGTTTGCGGCCGTCGTGATATTGACGCGGTGGTAATCGCAACACCAGATCACTGGCATGCCCTGTGCACACTGCAGGCGTTGAAAAATGGAAAAGATGTCTATTGCGAAAAACCGGTCACCCACCTGTTTCGGGAAGGGCAACAGGTCTACCGTGAAGTAAAAAAACAAAAGGCCGTTTTTCAGACCGGGTCTCAGCAGCGGTCCATGCGGGAGTTCCAGATGGCTGTCAATCTGGTAAGAAATGGTCACCTCGGGAAAATCAGGAAGTTTGAAGTCGGACTCCCCCCCGGCTATGAAAAGCCGATGGGAAGTACGGCGATTGAAACTCCTCGAAAAGATCTTGATTACAATTTCTGGTGTGGGCCTTCTGAGGTATTGCCTTTGATGCAAGCCCGATTTCATCGCTGGTGGCGCGGACATCGGGCTTATGGCGGCGGCGTTTTAATGGATTGGATCGGGCACCATAATGATATTGCTCACTGGGCTCTGGAAGTTGATCTATCCGGTCCAACTTCGATCAATGCAGTGAACTGGATCTATCCCGAGACGAAAATTTACAACACGCCGTTTCAGTACGAAATTCGTACCGAATATCCGGGTGGAATTACCGGTTCAATTTCAAGTAGAAACAGACAGGGGCTGAAAATAATCGGTGAGGATGGATGGGTTTATGTAAGACGTGGCAGAATCGATGCTTCACAACCCCAATGGTTCAAAAAGGATTTCAAAACAGGTTCCCGGGATGTGCCACCTTCCCCCAGCCATGCGAGAAACTTCCTGGAATGTATCAAATCGCGCCAGTCCTGCATCGCACCGGCTGAAAATGCGCATCGCTCGATTACGCCGGGCCACTTGGGTTATGTTTCCTGGCAACTGGGGCGCGCGTTGGAATGGGACCCTGTCAAAGAAGTTGTTGTAGGAGATGCTCAAGCCAACCAGATTCTCAATAAAGTGGAATACCGCGAAGGTTGGGATGCCAGTTGATTCTGCAGGCAGTCAATGATCTGTTATCTCTTGGCATTTCTCACGTGTCAAACACTGGATGACATACCGGATCAATTCCGATGTTTGTCACTGTTTGATTGGAAATTGGCAGGGCTGCATCCCGGGCAGTACAGAATCCGAGACAGGATTTTGCGTCTGAATGGTTTTCTTTTTGTTTGCTATTGCCTTACCGTGTAGGGATGAGTGATTCAATCAAACAGAAAATCACCCGGCGAGCCGAACAGTTGGGCTTCGATTTGTGCGGGTTTGCCCCTGCGATTTCTGCAACGGGGTTCCCTTACTTACAGAATTGGCTTTCAGCGGGGTACGCCGGGCAGATGCAATATCTCCCGAATCGGGAACGGGCGTACGAACATCCACAATCGGTTCTGCCTGCGGTTCGCAGTATCATTATGACAGCAACCTGTTATTCGCGGACGATTCCCGATGATTTATCGCAACCAGGCCGCATCGCCAAGTATGCGCAAGGGGAGCGGGACTATCACGATGTTGTCAGGAAAAGGCTCAAGCAACTGGCTGACTATCTGCACGAACTTTCCCCCGGATGTCTCACCCGAGCCGTTGTCGATACCGCCCCGTTGCTTGAGCGGGATTACGCACGGCTTGCTGGTTTGGGATGGTTCGGAAAAAATACGATGCTCATCAACAAACGCAAGGGAAGCAATTTTTTCCTCGGAGCTGTTCTTTGCGACCTGGATTTGCCCCCTGATGTTCCATTTGAAACGTCCCACTGCGGAACATGCACCCGCTGCCTGGATGTCTGCCCGACGGACGCCCTGGTCGAAGAACATGTTCTCGATGCAAGACGGTGCATCGCGTATCTGACCATTGAGCAACGAAACGAGCCGATTCCACTGGAGCTTCGACCGGGCATTCAGGATTGGCTTTTTGGCTGCGATTTATGTCAGGAAGTCTGTCCCTGGAATCGTCATGCCCCGGCGTGTGGACAACCGGAATTGGTCGCGGCGACGACTCGGCTGCCCGATGCCGTCGATTTCCTTCTGATGAGTGACGAAGAATTTCGTTCCCGCTTCAAAAAAACACCACTATGGCGAACAGGCCGCATTGCATTGGCCCGTAATGCAGCTATCGTTCTTGGAAATAGTCAAGACTCTCAGTACCTTGATAT
>JALWSL010000821.1 GCA_027080405.1 Planctomycetaceae bacterium | reverse complement strand
ACGTTGATACGTCGACCTTTTCTGTCAAAAAATACGTGACCATCCTTCAGGGCGAATAAGGTGTAGTCTTTTCCCATTCCGACATTTTTCCCGGGATGCCATTTGGTTCCGCACTGCCGAATCAAAATATTGCCAGCAATGACTCTTTCGCCACCAAATTTCTTGACGCCCCGCCGTTGCGCATTGGAATCGCGACCGTTTCTCGTCGATCCCTGTCCCTTCTTATGTGCCATAACTCTATTCCCAAAACCATGAATATTTGTCGTAACTTCAATTGATCATACCGGTTGTGGCCAACTGAAGAACCAAGGTAGCGGCCACGTACCCAGTCAAGCGACAGGCAACTCCTCCCGTAAGGCGAAGCCCAACACCGCCGCAAGGCGACGCATTGTAAAGCCGGAGATCGTTTTATTCAAGTGATATCTCAACGATAAAACGGACCTTGTGCGTAGGGAGATAACAATTTTTATGAACCGCTCAAGCCAATGCGTGTCCCAACTCCAATCAGAAACAACTCGGGGCACGGGAACAGAGAAACTCGAAAAAATTACGCAGTTCCCGTTGAAACCGGGTGGGAATGACTTTCAGTCGGGAACCTTGATGCTGTGAACCTTTGATTAAGTACCCAGCAGGCACCCTCACGCGAAACTGGCACACGAAAAAGGAGGGCCCGAACCTGCTGCAGAACGCCAGCAGGATACGTATCCAATATATCACATGTGGATATACAGTCAGTGACCAACTGTTTTTTATTCTGGGAAATCATTTTTTATTCAATTTTCTTTGGCGTGTTTTGGCTGACAATCTCGCCATCTCTACATACGGGGGAGTTCTTCGAGACTGTCCGGTTCCCCTAAAACCAGGCGGTCTGGCACACTATGTTGTGGTCCATTCGGGGCTATAACACATAATGCTGTAATATTAATAAAAGCAAGGCACCAAACATCGTTGCATTAGCAGACAACCGGACGGCGCTCATCAGCGCAACTCATTACGAGGAAGAGAGCATTCGAGTTTCAACCCCGTAAGTATCCTCAAGAGTGCACAATGAAAGGGTAAACATGTATTCTGGTCGAATTATTGGTAAAAAATGGGCTTCAGATGATTTGCAGATCGTTAGACATGCCAATAACAATTGGGTTGTTTCATTTCAAACGCGAGAGATCCTTGGTCGCGATCGCAATAATGAGTTGGTTTCCATCTTCTCCTGTCTGATTGAATTTATCGATTTTCCATGTGGCATTATTTTCGACTTTTCCAAACTTGAGGAACTCGATGAAGATGAACTGGGGAACTTTGTGGCGGTCTCGCTCCCTTTTCTGGATTGCGACTGCCGGGTATCGGTCTGCAGTTTGAGCATTTCACTTCTGGATCTGTTTGAGGGGCTGAATCTGGAAAAGCGTTTTCATTTTGCAGCCGGACAGAAAGACGCGCTGTTTGCCTTGAACTCCAAGCCGGATACGTCCCACAGATTTTAAAACAGGTAAACTGTTGATCTCGCTTTGTCTGGCCTACGGCGTATCCAATTCGTGGACATCGTCGGTTAAATTGAACATCGGTAAAATCTGACAACAGACCAGCAGGTCCGTTCAACTCGCACGGCAGAGGAGGCAAGTCCTACTCTGCCATGTTTTCCATCCTTTTCAGAACGTCTTTGTAATCGTAATCGATTGCCAGAATCTCGCCATAATGATCCTCGGCTTCCTTATACCTTTTCGACTGTTCATAGATACGCGCCAGGTAATAGTGAAGATCCTTGAAAATCTCGGGATTGTCCTCTGAAGAAACCTTGGGGAGCGCCTTGACGAACTGCTTTTCTGCCAGCGGCGGTTTGTTGTCCTGCAGAAAACACTTTCCCAGTGCGACCAGTGATTCCACCTCCAGGCGGGGATCGAGACTGGCCTGCTGGAATAACGGGATCGCTTCTCCCCAGCGTTTCAGTTTCTGGTATCGCCTGGCCAGGTCGAATTTCAACCGTTTATTCTGTGGATAGCGTTCGATTCGTTCTGAATAGACCTCAATTTCCCGATCAAGCAGTTGACGGGCCAGTCTGGCTGCCTGTTTCCTCAATGACTCGTCATCTGGTGAGGCCTTGGCAGCGGTACGTGCATCGTCAACCTGTTTGGCCAACTGGCTCAGTTCAATATCTTCGATCACTTCCTTGATATTCTGGTCGTTATCAGAAAGTTCCCAGGCTTTTTGATAGGCTTCTTTCGCTTTTTCCAGCTCATCCTTATCCCGATAGAATTCTCCCAATTTCTGGTGCAATTCGACTCGGTTCGGATCTTTGCGGATCGCGTGCAGGAGATCTTTTTCGGGATCCATTCCCGGAGCATCGACCTGCTTGTTTTTGGGGTCTTTGCCCAGTCGCTTATTGATTTCATGCGTCGGCATGACATCGCGAGTCGAGCCGGCCTCGTCATACTTACCGGCTTGCCGTGCTTCTTCGAACTGGCATGCTGTGATATTGCTGCGGGCTTCTCCATCGTTCGGGGCAAGTTTG
>JALWSL010000820.1 GCA_027080405.1 Planctomycetaceae bacterium | reverse complement strand
CAAGGAACATGAAGGCCCGGCTCACCTGCGTGTTCAAAAGTGATGTGTTGGCCATGGATGTTTCTCCGCTGATGTCCGCACTTTTCCCGCTGAACGGCCCGCGGGTGCTCTGCCCCTGCCGATCACGCCCTGTTTAGAGCCAAACGGGAAAAATGGAAATGCTCAAAAGAGGGTTTTTGCCACGATGAAGCCGCCCACCAGCAGAACGGTGAACAGGATCAGCATCAGTCCGAGCCGTTTTTCGATGAAATCGCGTATGGGGGGGCCGAAATGGTAGAGCAGGAAGGAGACGAGGAAAAACCGCAGGCCGCGCCCGATGATCGAAACGAGGGTGAAGGGGAGCAGGCCGAAGCCGACGGAGCCGGAAAAGATGGTCAGCACCTTGTAGGGAAAGGGGGTGAGGGCACCAAGGAAAATGCCCCAGCCGCCCCACTGGTCATACCAGGCAACAAGCCGGGCGAAGGTATCCGTGGCGCCGTAAAATTCCAGGATGGACTGGCCAATGGTCTGGAACAGAAGGGCGCCGATGGCATAGCCGAAATAGGCGCCAAGAACCGAAGCCAGAGTGCAGATGAGGGCATAGAGGAACCAGGCGGAACGCTTGGCGATCACCATGGGGATCAGCAGCACGTCCGGGGGCAGGGGGAAGAAGGAGCTTTCGGCAAAGCTGATGGCGCCAAGGGCCAGGGGAGCATGACGGGTGGCGGCGAGGGCCAGCAGCCAGTCATAGAGTTTGCGCAGCATGGTTGGCCTTTCGCCCCGATGGTTGTCCGTTTTCGGAAATGAGGATTACGGGCAAAGGGTGAAGAATTGATGGAAAGGGGGCTGTCTGTTGAAATTGAAGATAGATGGAAGGAAAAACTGCTTATTGCTTTTGCTCTTCTTTTAACTCGGGAACGACTGATTGCAGCGCTTTTGCAACCGCATCAAACTCTTTTTTGTACTCCTTGAGCGCCTCACGCATCGCATTTGCGATTTTTTCACTATCGTAAATGTCATTAACCGCAAAAACTTTTGGTTTCAGGAACCTGGAGTATTTTCGTCCTTCATCGGCTGCTCCGCGTTGAAACGCAATGCGTGGCGAATTTTCATGTTTGCCTTTTTCAGCAATTGCCTCGATCAACTTCTTGCGACTTGAGTGGGGTTCAAGCGGGCCGACTTCTGCATAGAGTCTTATTTTTCCACCTGTGCCATCTGGGTTTGGTGTCAGACGTATCCAGGAGATGAGTGGCAGGCCCGCCCACCATCGCTCGCAGCCCGGCCACTGAGTGATTGCGCTGTAAAGGCAGTTGAACCAGGAATCCGGCAGGAAGCTGACTGCGGTCGAATCACGATTGCTGTAGACAAAAGTTTCATCACCAATATTCACCTTTTGCGGGAAGGATATGGATTCCCCGAATATTTCGTCGCAGGCGATCACGAAATCCGTTCTTTTTCCATGCTCAATAACAAATTCCAATGCCTTTCTATGATTTTTGTATAATTGCTTTGCTATTGATTCAATTTTGCGTAATTCCTCATTTTCTCCAGTGGCGTCCCTGATTATTTCTAGATAATACCGTATAAATTGATGGGGTTCTGAGCTTGTATTTGTGTTTCTCCTGTCCTCTAGTAGGGTCTCTAAAATTTTGCAAATATCTGCATATCGGAGGGGGACGTAGTGCTCTTTGGCTTCGTCCGCTATATCCTCATCATGCAGTGTCAAAAATATTCCAATGAGTGAAAATTCTATATTTGCGGACTTGGCGTCTTTCTTTGCCTGTTCAATGTAACGTTCAAGTTGTCCGCTATGTTGTTTACTATGGAACTTGTTCTCAATGATGAATGCCCATCCGTTGGCTGGAGATGTAACAAACAGGTCAATATTTTCCTTTTCTCGTTTGATTTCAGCGTCCCGTAAGTCTGCTTGCGAAACGTCTAGTGCGGTTGGCGTTTTTTTGGAATCGTCGCCGCGTAGAGCCTCAGCGAGAAAGGAGCGCAAGAAACTGTCACTGAAACCGTGTGTTTCATTTGGATCAAGCAGCCATGCCAGAATTGCAGAGTGTCTGATTTCCATGTTTTCCATGCGCATGACGCGAATTGGATTAAAACGGTTCAGATAGCTTGCGATGCGTTCCAAATTTGCGTTGTTCACAAACAGACTTTCCAGTTCGTCAAAAGTGGGGTCACTATTTGCTTGATCAGTCTGTTGCATTGATGCGTTTTTTCCTTGACCTATTTTTGAAATGATTTTTGCTATGATCTTTTGTTGCGTTATGTGATGCAGGTTATGCAAACGGCAACAGCATGGAGTTTTTGTTTGGCGTATTCCGGTAGTCACTTACGGTGAACAGGCACTTGGAAAGTATTTGTGTCAAATCACATGTTGGAAATCAACCTGTCCGTATTTCTCGGGACATTCCGTGTCGAACAAACCGGAACGTGGTGCCCCCCGCCGGAATCGAACCGGCACTCCCGCAAGGGAACGGGATTTTGAATCCCGCGCGTCTACCAGTTCCGCCAGAGG
>JALWSL010000819.1 GCA_027080405.1 Planctomycetaceae bacterium | reverse complement strand
GGTAGACATCGACCGGGGCAGGATCTTTTTGAATCCGGGAGACGATAACTTTCCAGAGACGAAGCAGATAGTTCATATCTCGCCTCAAATCTTCCGCGGTTCGGTCGACGCCAGCCGTGCGGACGATAAAACCGAGACCCTCTGGCGGGGAGAGTTCCCTGATGATTTCTCGCAGTTTTCTCCGTTCGTCCAAATCCGTAATTTTCCGACTGATACCGACCCGCTGCAGCGCGGGCATCAACACCAGATAACGCCCGGGAATGCTGATATACGTAGAAAGGGTTGGCCCCTTGGTGCCGATTCCGTCTTTGATCACCTGAACAAGGACTTCGTCGCCCCGTTTGAAAATATCGTGAATGGAGGGCTTTCCCTGGGCGGAACGCTCATTGATTCTGCGAGGGCGTGATTTTTTACCCCCCTCTCCCTGATTTCCCCGAGAGGAACTGCGCGATGGACGGGAAGGAGGTTCAACCGGGGGAAGATGCTTGAAATATTCGGCTTCAACATCACTCACGTGAAGGAAACCGTTGGTTCCGACGCCGAAATCGACAAACGCAGCCTGAATACTCGATTCGATGTTGACGATTCGGCCTTTGTAGATATTGCCGACAAAGCTTTCCTGGCTATTCCGCTCAACGTAGAGTTCTTCAAGAACACCATCCTCAAGAATCGCGATACGACTCTCTTCCGGCTGATAAACATTTACCAGCATTTCCTTTTTCATAATTGGTCTTTCTCATGTTTGAATGAGAAAGGTGATTATTTATTGGCAATCCGCGATTGTCGTAGTCAGTTGGAAACGACTCTCAAGCCATGCAAACTGGCCGCTCTTTTCATCAGGGTTTTAACAGGTGACTGATCTGACGCGACTGCGTGCACAACGAAACAGGTCGGGAAAGTTGCTGAAACAGGCCCGGGACAACAGGTTCAACCTCAAGCCATATCCAGGGGTTATCCGGTTTATCGAACAAACCGTGAACCAAACCAGGAGGCGATTCCCTGTACCTAGGGAAGCAGAATCTTGCCCGAATTTCTCCTCTTGTATCAGCCGGTAACGCACTGGCTTCAACAACCTCCTACGTTGCATGTAGCGACAACGCTTCCCATTTTCCGGCAGCTGTATCAGATCTTCACACTGATGACAAACGCCCCAGGCGGCTCCACCGATGAAACCGGAATCAGCGTGTATCAATCATCGGCACCAGTTCCAGCGTCACCATTCACGGTAACGCAACACATTCACCAATCCTGCGATTTCCCCGGTTTCCAACTGGTATCCTGCCGACTGTGCAACAAAACAGGACAATATGCAACAGGGCAAAACCGTACTGCACTCCATCTTCTGTCAACAGCAACAAGCCCCCGATGCAACTCGGGAAATCGGTTGAGAAGAGACCTTTCGACCAACAAACAGGCCGTCATTGTACTACATCACGGTGCTTCTAAAATAACACCTTTCCTTTGTTGAATGAATCTGAAAGGCACACCCCACAGAGCCCGACTTTTCCGGCGCTTGAGGGGTAATTACCCAAACAATTAGTTCTCGTATTCAGTTTTTGTATAACGAACCACGACCGACCCGCCAGGCGAGTCGTTTGGAAGTCCGTCCAAATTGATCGGCGGAGACGCTTCTCCAGCCGTTTTCAGCAAATTATCAATCCGCCCCGTATCTCCAAGGCGGGTTTCTGTGCCAACATGTTGACAAAATTCGATCTAATGTGCAATGCTGATCCCTGATTCCGGCGAAAACTTTGATAGAAGCGACAACACCTGACGGGTCAGTTGATCCTGTCCTGCCGGTTTCATAGAAAGTTGAACAGATTCAGTTGCAGAGTCTGGGCGGTGATCTGCTGGGTTGCCTGAATGGTGACCTGCAAATTGGCCAGTTGCGTGATGGCGGTGGTAAAATCCGTATCAAAAACCTGGGCAAGCGACTCCTGAATCAGAATATCCTCATCAGCCAGGGAATTAGCCGTATTATCGAGCGACTTCAACCGCCCGGCAACTGTCCCGCGCGCGAAGTTGAAATCTTCCAGTTCTGAATCGAGGGCCTGATTGATGATCTCCAGTTCAGCGCTGTCGCCGACATTCAGCGCATCTCTTAGTCGGAAAAGCAGATCGATCACGCCACCTGCCCGCTGCGGGTTGGGGTCTGATCCGACCAAATCGGTCACTCCGTCTTCACTTTGATTGATCCCCAACGCCGAGGAGACACTATTGTCGGTGACGGTTAATGCCCCGGTTCCTGAATTGTCATTCAGAATGAATCCTTCGGCAGAAGTATCCAGAGTCAACACAAGATTTCCGGGGTCAACCGCATTGACTGTCGTCAGAACATCGTCAACCGTTGTTGCCGCGGCGAGGGAAATTGTTTCGACCGAACCATCGCGACGAGTGATGATCAAATCGGCCGCACCGACCGGTACGCCTGTTCCGCCATTCAAGTCGGAAAGGAGGGTTATTGTTGAGGCCGCACCAACATCCGTTCCCACAATATCCGCGTTTCCGTCTTCCGTCCCTGCAATTTCCAGGGCGGTCGAAATTCCGTTTTCCTTGACGGTCAAGGACCCGGTGCCCGAGTCGTCGCTGAGTGTGATACCGTTGCCCGTTGTATTCAGGCTGGCGACGAGACTCCCGGCGTCGTAAGCGTTGATCTTGTCCAGTACATCCTGGATGGTTTTCGCGCCTGCCAGAGAAATGCTGATTTCTGTGTCATCCCGTCGCGTAATTTCGAGTTCAAGAACTCCGTCAACGGGTACTCCTTTCCCCAGGTTGAGTTCTTCCAAAGGGGTCTCGGCTGTTAAGGTTCTGATACCGAGATTGGTTGCATTCGATCCTCCATTCTCTCCAATTGTCAGCGCCACGCCACTAAGCCGACTGGAAATCAACAGTCCGCTTTTGTCATCAGTAAATCCCGTTTCCAGATCAAGGTCGGCGACTTTCAAGGCATTGAACAGTTCTTCAATGGTCGTCAAACCATCCAGATCAATCGTTTTCGACTGGATTCCATTCTGAATCAGTAGTCCCTTGCCGGTTGTTGTGCCAATTCCGCTGCCGTTGTTCAGGTCGGCCAGTTTCGTGTGCAGGCTCAATCCGGGATCCAGATCGGAACCGGTAATTGATGCCGCTGCACTCGATTTGATTCCCAGGTTGGCAGCAACGGTGCTGTTTGTCAGATCGTTAATGGCGACCGTTCCCGCGCTCGGTGTGAAATTCAAGCCGTCCGTTCCGATGGAAACGGTTAAATCGCCCGAAAACGGTTCTTCAATTCGTGTGACAAGATCCTGAATGGTATCAGCGGATGTCAAGTCAATGATTTCCGTCTGATCACCGCCGCCCGTATTGACAACAACCTCGATGGAGCCCAGGTCGACACCCTTGCCACCGAACAGATCCTGAATACGCGTTGAGGAGGTCAACTGGGGATCGAGGTCACTCCCTTCAACATGGGCAAATGGTTTCAAGGTTGCCCCGGCGTTCACATTATTGACTATCAAACCGTCGAGTGAATCGAACGATTTGATATCCTCCAGGTCTCCCGTGTACCGGATCGCATCGTTGTTCTCTGCGATGCTGAAGGGGGTTGTGCCGTTCTTCGAACCTCCAAAAAGGTATCGTCCTCGAAAGTTGGTGTTGCCCAAGTTGACAACTTTCTGAATGAGCGTTCCGACTTCTGTCGCCATTTGTTTCTTCTCGGCATCAGAAACGGAGTTGCCGATGCCTGCCAGGATGAACGATTTGGTCTGGTTGAACACATCACCAATTTTCCCCAGCGAATCTTCACTTGAAGCCAGCAGGGATCGATTGACCTCCACGTTATCCTTGATCTGTTGCTTTCTCTCCAGTGTCTGTTGCAGGGCAAATGTTTTTACTGCGGCTGCCGGGTCTTCGCCAAGTGTCTGGAATCTCTGCCCCGTGGAAATCTGATCCTGTAACTTCTGCAGTGTGCGCGCATTGTTGCTCAGCGTGCTTTGAGCACGGGTGTAAATGAGCGAATTCGGAATGCGTCCGGGGAGTAAAGGTCCAAGTGACACAGTGTTCCTCAATCTCTTTCAAAACGAGCCGAAAAAACAGTCCGAAACTAGATGTTCAACAAGGCGGTAAAGAGTTCGTCGATCGTGCTGATCACTCTTGCCGCTGCAGAATACCCCTGTTGGTATTGCATGATTTTAATTGCTTCTTCATCGACACTGACACCGGATATCTGTTGTCTTTGCCCCATCAGGGAATCCCGAAAGGATGTGAATCCGTCCGCCAGGGCCTTTTCCGCAGAGGATGACTCCGCAATTTGTGCCGTGACCAGTCCGTAGAACTGATCGATTGATTGGCCGTTCAGCGAATCGACTTCCTTTTCCATGAAACTCGCCAGTTCGATCGCGTTCCGGTTATCGCCGGCTCCTCCGCCCTGACCGACAGCGAGTAATTGGGGATCGTCAATCAAATCCTGCTGGACCTGAATGCTGTTGGAGTCGTCCCCGGTAAAAAAAGTGTTGATTCCCAATGCGGCCAGCGCTCCCGATGTATCGTTCGAGAACTTCACTTCAAAGCCGCTGTCGGTGGTCAACTTCAATCTGCCGAAGGTGTCGACTGAAGCGTTCAGGTTGGTAACAGCATCGAGTGAAGCCTGCAAATCATCCAAAGAGGTGTCGTTGCCGCCGATGCCATCCAGATCAACATTGATACGGGTGGTCTGTGTCGTTCCAGTTGTCGTATTGTAAAGTTTTACCTCGAAGCTCCCGTGCGTTGGTGTCAAATCAAGACCCGCATCGTTCAGGGCAGCTGTTGAATCATCAACCGCATAAGTCCCGGTAAGTTCGGTGTAACCACGCAGTCCCTCTCCCGAAGAATGGATCAGGTTCACCTGCTGGATAACCGCGCTGGCATATTGATCAAGCTGATCGACAAATCCCCCCAGTATGTTATCGCGGGCCTCAAGTTTTCCCGTCAATTCTCCACTGTTCAAGGGAACGTCTGTCTGAGTGTTGCTGAATCTGAATTTGTTGATGGGCACTCCCCGGTCAGCGACGCTGTACGATTCCAGATACTGTTTTGTCCCTTCAATGATGAGATAGTCCGAACCGGAGTAGACATTCACCGTCCCGTTGGCTTCTTCGACGATACGCGTTGGAACGATTTCGGAAAGCCGGTTCAGTGCAGTCAACCGATCGGAACGTAATGCCCCGGCATGGCTTTTCAGCAACCCGGCCGATTCCGTCTGGATAATCCGCTGATTCAAAAACGAAATACGATCAATAAGCGTGTTCGCCTCATCCGCCAGGCTGCCGATTTCCGCAGTCAGACCATTACGGACACGATCGATTTTTTCGCGGGTGCTGGTAATCGCGTCGGAAAGACTTACCCCCTGCTGGACAACACCTTGCCGATTCGCCAGTAATTCGGGTTGGTTGACCAGTTCGTTCACCGCCCCCGTAAATTCATTCAGTTTTGTCGACAAGTCCTGGCCACTCAGCTCGGAAAGAACAAGTTGAAGCTCATTGTAGCCATCCTGCCTGGCTGTCGCAGAACCAGCATCCGCGTTGGCCTGATGGATTTGCGCTTCCAGATTATTGTCAATCCGTTGACGCACACCATCGGCACTGGCCCCGGTTCCGAAAAGCAACCCTCCTTTTTCAAAAGGAGCCGCGGGAGATAAAAGTAACTCCTCACGGACATACCCGGGCGTGTTTGCATTGGCTACGTTCGAACCGGCAACTTCAATGCCGGCCGTGTAGATCTCAAGAGATCGGCTCGCGGTCGAAAGTGATGATATTAGTCCCATGCCCTCAGCGTCCCTGTAAAGGCAACAAGTTTGTCAGACCCACCTTTTGTGGATCACTTATCAAACAACACCTGTTTCCCGTCCCGTTCACGATTCCCGTCCCGTTCAAATGGAAGCATCCAACAATGATCCGCCCGTCGGTTCCTGATTGATTGTCGAGCCATCGTGATAGACAGCGCTCTTTTTCCCGCCTTGAGCAATCAGTTCCAGAACGCTCCCGTAAAATTGGGAAGCTCGATGGGAGAAAACCCAGGTTCCCCAACTTGTTTGCCGAAGTGCTTCAGCCAGGCGACGAGTTTCATGAAGCAGCCCCGCCATGACCGGGTCATCATCCCACCCCTGAATACGACAAACATCCCGCAGACTTTTTCCGGATAGCCCATTTTTACGCAACTGCACCAACAACTGTTTGCGCCGCTGAATCAACCCTTCCAATTGTTTGTGAAGTTGATTTTCCTGCAGTTGCAGTTTTTGGGCCAGTTCCAAATCCCGTTCCACTAAAGAAATTCGCTTCTGCTCCTGAACTTCAAGGAGATCACTCTGAGCAGAATTCAGAATCTTCAAATAGTCTTTGATGTTGTCCTGATAGGCCGTTTCGCGTGATTCAAAAACAGCTTCCATGCTTTCCCCCGAATTGTTAGACCATTTGCCGCGGAGAACCCAGCGCGGCTGGTTCATTCTGATAGCCGTAACCAAACTGATATTTTTCTAAAATTTGCGAGTCGTTCGCAAACTTTTACCGTTGGTAATACGATTGCAGAAACCCGCTATCCTGCTTCAAGGATCGGACAGAAAGGGCACCCGGACGGAAGCTGTTCCGATTATGCGGGCTATGCCGATCATATCGGGGCCGGTTGTAACGATTAGGCAAGATGGTCCAGTTGGAGACCCTCTGTGGTGTGCTTCTTTTCGAGATAAGATCGGAAGTTCGGGTAAAGTGGGGCAGCAAAGGCGTCGCCATGTTCACGGGCAAGGTCTTCTGCAATACGCTGATCCAGCTGGCCGCGAAATGTCTGTTCCGCTTTGCCTCCTCCGATATACGCCACTTCTCCTTGTGTGCTGCGTAGCGATTTCAGCATCATTTTGAAGAAAGTTCCCGCCACAAAATCCTGAAACGCCTCTTTTGTCTGGATCGCCTGTTCATCAGGTAAATCCTGTTTGCTTTGAAGTTGCGATACTTCAAGTGCATTTTTTGAGGTGGCGGAGATGGGAGAGATCGACATGACTCTTGTTCCAAACAAATATATTCCAAACAGACATGTTTCTGGCAGGCAAAGAACAGGCACCTACAATCTGGCGTCTATCAAATCTCTTCGTAGATGGCGTGCAGTTTTCCGGAACGGGCCAGTTCCCGCAACACTTCGATCATGGCGTCTCGCGGCACTCCCAGTTCGTTCAGTGCTTTGACCAGTTGGTCGAGACGTGATGTCGTGCGGGTCGATTGTCCGTCGGAGAGCGCCTTGAAGGTCGCTCCGTTGATGACAGCGTTACCCGTTCCGATACTGATCTGCAAATTGGGGTGGTTGATCAGGACCGGGCTCAGTTCAACATCACCGGAGACAATGACAACGCCCGTTTTGGAATTGACCTGAACTTTCGACATGCTGTGCGGCGAATTGATTTTCAGATCAAGAACTTCCGCGATGAAATCGATCGGCGTTTCCTGCCACGTTTTCGGGATTCGCACATCGATAATGCTGGGGCTGACCGCCTTGGCATGCTGCTGGCCAAACGATTCGAATTCGAATGCTTCGTTAATTCGTTCGGTTATTGCCCGGGCCGAAATGAAACTGGAGTGCGGGCCGTCGAGCAGCAGACGAATTTTGGGTTCCCGATCAGAGACATCGATGATGCGTTTCAGGTAATCTTCATTGCGGAAGTAACTATCCTTGATAATCACACCTTTGGGGATGCGTCCGTTTGTCAGTTGGGTCGAATCTTCAATGACAATAGCTCCTTCGGCTGTGCCGATTACCGTTTCATTGTTCAAGTCGTCACTTTGAAGAGGCGTAATCAGCAATCGTCCTCCCCGTAAACTTTTAGCACTGAGATACGAACTGATGTAACAGTCGAGTCGCTGCCCCTTATGCAAACCTGTTTTGGGAATCGTGGCATGAACGGTGACGATCGCCACATTTTTGGCGTTTCCCAATTCCTTGGCATCAAGCACCGGTGTGTGCATTGCTTTCATCGCGGCAGCAAGTGCGCGAATGGTCGGCCCGGATTTACCGCCATCTCCTGTTCCATCAAGACCGACAACGATTCCCATCCCGATCAGGCGAACTTCTTCGTGTCCATAAATCGAACAGATATTCTCCAGACGAATCTGCGCCCGGGCCTGTTCTGTACCACTCAGGAACAGACAAATTGTGAGAATGAGCAGAGAATATTTCATGATTGATCTCAACATGGGAGTTTTCAAGGGAGTTTTCAACTTCTAGATCGGAACTGTCCGGCTCTTTTGAAAGGCCCGTCGGAGTTTTCACTCGTGCCTTTTCAAGTTTTAATCTTTGGATTGGTGCATCAAAACAGTGCGACAACGAAGCGCGGACTACGTAAGAACAATCCCCGATTCAAGGCCTGAAAAGCCACTAGAATGGCCAAAGCAGATCGTACAGTTTGGTGCCCCAACGGCGTTTGACAGATGAATAATTCCGACCATCCTGGCGTTTTTCAATATTCAAGTTGGCGATATTTTCACTCAAAACAGTATTATTACTAAGAACATCTTCGTAGCGAACTTCTCCATGCAGTGTGTATTCCCATAAATCATCACCAGCGTTGATCTTCTTCCTCGCTTCCAGAACGAGGTTTCCATTCGGACGGATATCGACAATGGTGGCTGCGATGCGATACGTAATCCCTTCGGCGTCTGTCACCTGACCTGTCGCCTGAATTCGATCCGATTGATTCGCATCGATGCCCGGACTTGTTGAAGCCGAGTTTTCCAGAGTCAAGGCGGGGTTGAGGCGGACGAATTCTTTCAACTCGGAAGTAAAAGTGGATGTCCGCTGCCTGTTGAATCGGGATTTCAAAGTGACTTCCGATTTCTCGCTCACAATAACCGTGACAATATCGTTGACCTTGAATTCACGCGGTTGCTGTTCATCGATGTAAATCCAGGAGTAGTCCCGTATTGTCGGCGGCGGTGCGAAACGGGTCGCGCGAGCCATCCCCGGATGTTGATGTTGAGGTGATGCCAAAGGCCGTCCCGCCGGTCGCCACCCCGTGGCTGGTCTGGGTGGGGGGGCATAGATTCCCTGTGCAGCAACAAACGGCGTGGTAAGCAGCAGGCCGTTCATCAAACACGCAAGTGGTAGCAGACGCAGCAGTAACATGGAAAGGACGATCTGTTTATTATTGAAAAGACGTGATTGGCGACAGAATTCATCCATCGATCTGTCTGTTTTTAGGGGAGTCGTACGGGACGGTTTGCCTGAATTCGAACCTGAATTGACTTTGACGGCGCGGTTGTCGCCGCTTGCCGGTACGAAGCAGAACGCATCTTGCCGTTTCCGTAATCCTGTGAGCCGTCCGTTGGCTTCAAAACCTGTAACCTCTGTCTGGATAGTTGATTGGCTGTGCCGATATTGACTGTGCCGACATGGCCTACTGTTTGGATCGATTGCTGTGGAGCCGGTTCGTCAAGAACGATTTCTGCTTCACGAAAGCCACTGACTCTCGCGGTCACCTTTGCTTTGCCATCAATCGGGGTCAGTGTGACATATTGCCCTTTGGCTCCTTCATCGTGGCTCCTGCAATATCTGCGAACAACGACATCACCAACACGTGCGAATACGGCGACAATATCATTACGTTTGACCAGCGGAAGTTGCCTGATGTCCTCAGGATGGATGGGGGTCTGGGCACGAATGTTCTTGATCGTTTCCGTCCCCACGACATCTTCCAGGCTGGTGAAGAACGGTTTTGCATTTGAAGACAGATCCGGATCGACCCAAACCAAATCACCTTCCCGAATCACCTTGCCACGTGGCAAACCCAATTTTAACGCCAAGGCTCGTTGTTTGATGGAAACTTGACACGGTAGCAGCATGTTTTGGAGTTGATTGTCTCGACCGACAAACTGGATCTGGAATTGTTGTGTTCCCGTCCAGGGAGGTTGTCCGCCCATAATTTTGATCGAACTGCCGGCAGCGTACAACGTGGCAATCCGCCTCAACTGTTCGTCCGGAATTTCCACATGAATCGAATTGATCTCG
>JALWSL010000818.1 GCA_027080405.1 Planctomycetaceae bacterium | reverse complement strand
CTCCAGAAGACCCGATGTGCTGGTGTATCAAACAGACATTCTGAAACAGGATGTGACGATTGTCGGGCCGATCGGTGTCGAACTGATCGTTTCTACTTCAGGCACCGACAGCGACTGGATTGTCAAACTGATCGACGTTTACCCGGATGATTTCCCGAACCCGAAAAATAATCCGAGACAGGTTCAAATGGGCGGCTATCAACAACTCGTGCGTGGCGATGTGATTCGAGGCAAGTTCCGTAACAGTTTTGAAAAGCCGGAACCGTTCCAACCGAATCAGCCGACGGAAGTATTCTTTACCTTGCCCGATACCAATCACTGCTTCCGCAGCGGACATCGAATCATGGTTCAAATCCAAAGTAGTTGGTTCCCTCTGGTGGATCGCAATCCACAAAAATTCTGTGATATCTTCCAGGCAAAACCGGATGATTTCATCAAAGCAACCCAGCGTCTCTACCGCTCCCCTGATGCGGCTTCCCATCTGGATATCCTGGTCGTCCCCTGAACAGGAAAGCAAAACGGGAAAAAATCAAGAGGGAGGTGATATCAAATTGAAGGCATTATCGACTCGATCAGAAGAAACAGACGGGAAACAGAACAGGCAGAGTACCAATTCAACCACCCGAAACGGGTTGACTGCGTTGACTCACTATACTCTGAAACAGATTCGCCGCCTGGTGGTACTTGTCACCGGTCTGACAGTCGTTCTGGTTGGGGTGATCATGGTTGTCACCCCTGGTCCCGCTTTGATCGTTATCCCGGCTGGTTTGGGAATCCTGGCGATAGAATTCGCCTGGGCGAGAAGTCTTCTCGTCAAAGCCAAATCGCAGATAGAAAAATCATTGGGTGGGACGGGCGAACGGCGGAAAAACAAGACGCCAAACCGCTGAAAAGTCTACTGCTGCTGCAGAACCTGCCCGTTGATGATCGTTCTGCCTTTTATACTGCCGGCGGGAACGCTGAAAGTCGTTGAGGCGCCGGAAATCGTGTTGCTGGTGTTCGACTCAAGAGTGATAAACGGATTGTCGGTCCCCGCGATCGCATCGAAAATGATACCGCGATCAACAAACAGACTGAAATTGGAAAGGTCGATAACATTTCCGTCCAGGGTCACATTACTGCGGTCGTACAAGCTGGAAAATAACACTCCGGTCGCCCCACCCGCATTATCAACAATCTGGTTTTGTGATAGTGTGAAGCGTGAGGTCTTTTCGGCGGTAACGCGAACCCCAGTTCCATCCCGTCCTGCAAATTCGATTGTATTTTCTCTCAGATTGGCTACGCCTGGCCCCGCCAAATCCATATCGATAGCGATTCCGTTTGGCGCAGTGAATCCAAGCGCGTTTTGAGAAAGGAGAAAAGTAGAAGTTGCATTCGATTCTTCCGTTTTCAACTCAAAGCCTTTTTGATCGGTACCGCTGCCAGTAATGAAATTGTTGGAAAGATCGGCGGTAACAGAGCCAATCCAGTCCATTCGGGCCGCCACGGCGGAAGCCTTGTCCATCTGAATATCATTCTGTTGGAACAGGTAGTTCAAGGATGCAAACTCACCACCAATCCGGGCTGTGGCATCAAGAAAGATTTCGGGCGATTGCTTCACCAGATTATTCGTTACACGCACGACATAACCGCCGATTTCAGAGACACTGTATTGTATGCCTGTCTGCGAAGTGATGGCATTATCTTCAAACGTGTTCGTGGCAATTTCCAGAGCCCGCAGATTCGTTGTGTTCATTAACTGCTCGGTCGTTCCGGTTACGAGTGATCGCGAAAGAAAGTACGATTCCGAATTCGTACTTTCCAACACTTTTTTGTTCCCCGAAAGTTTCATCAACACAGTCGAGAGACTGCCGGAACTTTCCATGCGAAAAGCAACATCTGTATTCTGGATGACACCACCAGAAAACTCGGTGTTGTTCAGTTGATCTCCCGTAACAAACAGCCTCCCTTTTGCCTGCTTCATCCCGATCCCAAAGGGGCCACCATCAACAGAAACCGATTTCAGAAAGATATCGACTTCCGCATTGTCAATATCAACAGCAGCCGCGCCAGTTGTTTCTATCGTCCCATCACTGATAACCAGCCGATCCGATTGCTTGACAAACAGGGCCGTTTGGCCATCCGTGGTGATATCGAGATTGGCCAACGAAATGAATCCGTTATTATCTTCAAAATGGAGTCCCTGAGAGTTCGTTGGACCTTCAATTTTCACTTCATCCACATAAACACTGCCGACCAGTTCGGTAGTGATGTCGTCGCTGGGGTCGGTTGTTCCACGATCGTCAATCTGTTCGATTGTATCCAGGCCGGACACACGCAAGCCACTTGTCCTGTTTGCGTCCAGTTGCAATTTTCCATTGAAGTAAATACTGCCATGGCCCCCCGTTATATTGACCCCATTGCCAGCAACGCCGGTGATTGAGAGATCTCTGAAAACGAGAACGTCATCAGCCTGACTGATTAAAATCCCGTCCTGGTTACCACCTTCGATGGAAATATTACTGAAACTTCCCCGACTGGCATTGCGGATTTCAATCCCGTTCCCCGTCGCATTTTTGATACTGACGTTATCGACAGAGAAGCCGGTCACTCCATCAGCGAGAATTCCGACACCGGTGGGAGAATCGATCATGATGCCGGCGATCTGCGAATTATTTTTCAGAACAACACCATTTCCTGCTGGTACAGAGATCATCGGCGGCAAGGTTGGAGCGTTATTGGCTCCGGTCGGTGCTATTGGCAAATCGAGAATCCCATACCGACTGTCTTTCACCTGATAATTCGCCGTGTCGCCGAGCAAAAGCTGGTCTTCGCCGAGGACAACATTTTCGGTCAGTGAAGTTCCGGATTCCACAACGATAATGTCTGCCCCGGCTGCCTGTGCGTCGGCTATTGTCCACCAAGGTTTATCAATTGATCCATTAGAACTCCCCGGAATCGGGTTTGACGGTGCCGATGCGACATGCTGGACGCGATAAGCCGCACCGGTAATCGGGTTCGCCAGTGGTATCGCTGTTCCCGCGACTGATCGTTTACCGAGAACAACATTGAAATTACGCCTGACAAAACGTCGTAGCTGTCTCTCCAACTGGCCCTTTGGAACTCCCTGCTTTCCAAACCGCCAATCGACACCAAGCGTGACATTGGTTCCGAAGGTACTGTCGTTTGTGATTGCTGTCTGGGCAGAGAGTGACTGCGACAGTTTTCCATCAAGCTGAATTTTGAAACCATCGATTCCCGCTACATTGTTTCCTTCAAAGTGATACCACCCGAACGTTGCTTCGAGTTGGTGGCGTCTGGCGATTTCACCGGGAAGATAGAACCCTAGCGAAGCATCCAGTCCCTTCATCGCTACGCCTATTGTGTCAACTGTATCGACAACAACCTGGGTTCCAACAAAGCGCGTTCCACTGACTGTGCGTTGAATGACCTGTTCGTCGCTACCAACCGGCACGTAAAAATTGGTGGTAATACTTCCGATACTCGTCAAACCTTCCAGACCGACACCGATCTGCTGAAAGGTTTTGTCGGAAGTTTGATCAAAATTAAAAGAAGTATTCGCCCCCAGAACAAACAGGTTTCCCGGTTCCAGGAACCGAAATCCGGTTGTCATATTGGCCCCCAAATTCCCGTTGTTGGCGAGAAAACCGCGGAAATCTCCATAAAGAATCTGCTCGTCTTCTTCCTGCACATAGGGGAACAGACCCAAATACGTAATTCCGGTATCTCGCCCCACCGTTGGTAGCGCAACATGACCGATACTTCCATCGATGCCATAATCCTGAGCATAAACCCGTTCAGATATCCAAAGAACGATTGAAAAACTCAGCAGAAGGCTGAAAGAGGCCAGGCGATTACGCAAACATAAACGTTGCATGAGTTACTCTTGAACGGGGTAGGAACACCAGAGGGGGAGGAGTGGAAACAGAATCTGTTTCCCGGAAGGGGCCGAAATGTAATCCACTTTCCGTGACGGTGTCAATGCGAGCTTCACAGAACAAAAGAGCGTCTGTTCACTTCCGCGCGGTACTCCGTTCAGCGCATAAAAAAACCCCGGAGACAACTCCGAGGCTTCCCGTACCTGCGATACAAAAAGGTGCGAGTGGGATTCGAACCCACGAATAATGGATTTGCAATCCATCGCCTTAGGCCACTTGGCTACCGCACCAGAATCTTCCGTAACAGAAGAATCACTGTTACAAACCTAATGATCGGCAAAATACCCTGCCGACCTCAAGGAATTCCACCAAGAATCCCGCAAATCGCCTTAGCTGGACATAACCACTTTGAACACAAGAGGTTACAGCACACCACCAACGATGGCCTATGATAGCATAGATAGTATTGGGAAATCAAGCAAAGTTGAAGAAAGGTTGACGATTCTTTGAAATGTGGTTGACTTATTTTTCACTCCTTCAGAAATCTAACTGCTGCTGACAGTGGAAAAGTTTGGTGATCGGTGTCAGTATGGGGGCAACGGTCTCACTTGGATGTAGAAGCCGAACCGGTGCATGAATAGAGCCATCAGTGACAGAGCTATCATGGGAGACACCTTGGGGACGGAAAAGTTCTCAGGTGCCCCGAACATATCGCGTTCATTGGAGATGGTGCATTTGGTCTTTTCTGGTCGCAGAAGTGGGAATTTCGTAAACATCATCAAACTTGATCAAACTTGACGTCAACACCGTAAGCTGCTTTCATAGCGGGAGAAGAGATAGGCAAAATGACTGATTCGGACCGGAGCCAGGAACAGGACAACACTGTTGAGGAGACCGAGGAAACTCTGATCGAAAGGGCTAGGGGAGCGCTCTCGAACTGCAACTGGATTATTGGCGAGTGCGCCGCCCGGTGGACAGAAAAATACGCCAAAGGAAGAACAGATGCCGACTTCGGAAATCAGATCGGCCTTTCTTCTGATCAGGTTTTTCAGCGGCGAAGGGTCTGGGAAACCTTCCACGATGTTCGTCACGAGTACCCAAACCTGAAGTGGTCCCACTTTTACGTTTCGTTAAACTGGGAAGACTCAGCCGAATGTTTGACTTGGGCGGTTGAAAGTCAGGCGACGGTTGCACAAATGAGGGCTTGGCGTCGCTCTGTCCATGGCGAAGATTTGACAGAACAAAGTGATCCGCTGGCGTTACAGACGCTCGATTACAGCCCGGAAGTCGTCAAAGATGCAGAAGGATTCACCAGTTCTGTGAACTCCGATATTCCTTTTGAAGTAACAGGGCCGGGAGAAACAGTTGGAGTATCGGGGGCGGAATCAACTCCATATTCTCCTTTCCGCAAAGAAGCCCGGGGCCCGGGACAGGAAGGTGAACAGGAGGCGTCAGCAGCGGTTGCCGCGCCTCCTTCATTGACACCTCAACGAATCGCGAAGCGGGCACTGGGCGGTATGCGGCGTGTTCAACAAATGCTGGAAGAACTGACCGACGAAGACTACAGCGAACTGTCACCGGATATCATCAACCAGTTATGGGACGCTTACGAAGAACTGGGACGCAGTATTAAACGACAAGTTTGATTGATGCTCGTGAGAGCCTGCAACTGCTCCGTGAGCGACAGAAAATGTTAGCGGCAGAACAATGAAAAATGGTCAAGGGATATGACGAGATGAGCGAGGAACAACTATCAGCTGCAGGTTCGAAATCCAGGCCTTCCCATGGGGGGATTCCTTTTGTCAACGGTTGGCTCGTGGTGGCTCTGCTGATCTGCGGAATTGCCCTGTTGGCCCGGGATCTTTATCGCAATCCGATTTCACTTTTCATGCCCGATGCCGGTTCGCGGCCGGTTATCGCAAGAGGTGATCTGGCCGAAGACGAAAAGACGACGATCAAAATTTTCAAATCCGCCTCGGTTTCCGTTGTCCATGTTGCAACGGCAGAACTCGCGACCAACCGGTTCAACTTTAACGTGCTGGAGGTGCCCAAAGGAACCGGAACAGGGTTTATCTGGGACGAAAATGGGTACATTGTAACCAACTATCACGTTGTCCGTGGCGAGAACCAGCGTTTTCGGGTCACACTTTCGGATAACACGACACACCAGGCGTACATTGTCGGAGGGGAACCTTCAAAAGACATTGCCGTGCTGCGAATCGACCCGGCCCATCTGAATCTGGTACCGATCAAACTGGGCACTTCTTCCAACTTGCAGGTTGGGCAAAAAGTTTTTGCAATCGGCAGCCCCTTTGGACTCGACCAGACATTAACGACCGGTGTGATCAGCGGACTCGGTCGAGAAATCCAGTCGACAAACAGAAAAACAATTCGTGATGTCATTCAAACCGATGCAGCCATCAATCCCGGTAATTCCGGTGGACCTCTTCTGGATAGTGCTGGCCTGTTGATTGGAGTCAACACAGCTATTTACAGTCCTTCAGGAGCCTCGGTTGGTATTGGGTTCGCTGTTCCGGCTGATATTCTGAACCGGATTGTCCCTCAAATCATTCAATCCGGAAAAGTGGAACGTCCCGGCCTGGGAGTGTTTATCTTTCCCGATGCCATGGCTCGTGAAGTCGTCAAGGCTCCAGGAGTTCTCATCAAGGACATTGTCCCCGACAGTGCAGCTTCGAAAGCCGGTTTGCAGGGAACCAGTCGCGATCAACAGGGCGGAATTGTGCTGGGAGACCTGATCGTTGCAATCGATGGAAAGCCGGTCAACGAACAGGCGGACCTGTTTGATCTACTGGAAGAAAAGAAGGTTGGCGACGTCGTCCGTGTTACCGTCTTGCGCAACAAGAAAAAAATGGATATCGATGTCACTTTGCAGCGGATTGAATAATTTCGACGTCAATTGGATGACAAATTGCATGGTAGTGGTCAAGATTGAAACTGTTTAAGATTGTTTTCCGGGCATGTTCCCGCTACCCTCATTAGACGCTGGAGAAGTGGCGAGCCCCGTAATCAGGAAGGACACAAAGTGGTGTCAGACGACCGATCATTTCAAGTGGAACGAAAGAACGATATTGCCGTTGTTCATTTGGGGCCGGAGTACGGTTCGATTGAAGGAGAATTGGTCAAAGAAACCGAAAAAAAGCTCCTCGATGTGGCCCAACAAGAAAATTGTTCGCATCTCATTCTTGATATGAGCCATACCCGATTTTTCGGTTCATCCTTTATCGAATCACTCGTGCGTGTTTGGAACGAGTTGAAGAAGCGCGAGCATGGCTCACTCCAACTCTGCTCTCTACAAAAATACTGTAAAGAAATTCTTGATGTAACGCATCTCGACCGAATCTGGGAAGTCTGCGACAACTGCGATCAGGCAATCAGGCAGTGTCATTCAAGCAAGGCAGGATAGCGTCTTTCGGTACAGCACTCGCATCGTTTGCGCATGACTTTCGGCTGTCCAACAAACCTGTCTGATTTTGGCAAACCGAACCGGCCTGTTGGCCTCGGCGTTCAGTCCGGCAGAATCATTTCAACAGAACCGGGCAATGCGAGATGCCACGCCTTCCGAAGCAACAGTCCTGTCAGAGGAGGACTGCATAATACCCTTGGTTGGATGCATCAGTCCTCAAAGCTTGAGCCGCATAAACTGATGCATGAGCGTCAGATCTAGGCCGTTTGCGTCTTGTAGACGTTCCCTGTCGTTGTTTTCGGGTTCCTGTCGTGAATCCCCCAATCGGGATACAATGTCACTTGGAAACCCATCTTCGGAAATCGCCATGCACGGGAAATGATTGATGTCGAATTTACCACAAGTAGCGTTTGTCAACTGTCCATTATCGACAATGCCTCCTGTTGAACTCGAGCGCACCACAGCCCGTGAAATGGACAGATTGCTTGCGCAAGGACAATTTACCACGGGGCAGCACGTTGCCGTGGCAGCAGGCAGTCGCGGCATTGCGGAGTTGGTTACCGTCATCACCATCGTGACCCGGAAACTCAAAGAAAGGGGACTGATCCCCTTCATCATTCCTGCGATGGGAAGTCATGGTGGCGCAACTCCCGAGGGGCAAATGAAAGTTCTGAATTCGCTCGGTCTGGATGAAGATCGCTTGGGAGTCGCATTTCATGCCGAGATGGATACAAAACTTTTAGGTGAAACCAGCGACCAGGTGCCCGTCCATTTTTCTCAAGCTGCTCTCTCCGCCGACCACTTACTACTATGTAATCGCATTAAACCACATACCAACTTTTCGGGCTCCATCCAATCCGGCCTGCAAAAAATGCTGACGATCGGTTTGGGCAAAGCGACCGGGGCAGCGGCCTACCATCGGGCCTCCCATTTCATTTCATTCGATAAAATGATTCGCGAAAGTGTCGAGCTTATCCGGAAACATGTCTCTTTACTGGGGGGGATTGCACTACTGGAAAATGCCCACAAAGAGCTCTGTCATATCGAAGGCGTTTCCTGCTCTGATCTGGCAAAAAGAGAAGCCGAACTTTTACAACAGGCAACGGCTCTGATTCCCCGGCTTCCAATGAAGAGCATCGATCTGCTGGTGATCGACGAAATCGGTAAGGAAATTTCAGGAACAGGGCTGGACACCAACGTTGTCGGGCGAAAATATAACGATCATGTTTCCAGTCCGCGCGACTGGTGCCAAACCCGATTCATCCACATACGTGGCCTGACTGAAAAAACTGCGGGAAATGCAACGGGTATCGGCATTGCGGAATTCTGCACCGAAGCCACAGTCAAACAGATTGATTGGGAAAAAACGATCGTCAATGCAATAACGGCTGGGCATCCGACATCAGCGATGCAACCGGTCACGTACCGGACAGACCGTGAGGTTCTTGATGCCGTGTTCAGGATGATCGGCGAACAGGCCAAAATTGTGCAGATCAAAAACACACTCCTACCGAACCGTCTGTTGGTCAGCCAGTCATGTCTGGAAGAAATAAAGCAAATGGCTCCCAATGCACAAATTTCCCCTCCTTCAGCGTTAATCTTGACTCCTGAAGGCAATTTTCCGGAAATCAAGGAGCAAACAGACACGTGACAATGGGGAAATTTCCCCTTTTCTCCTTCGTATTGCTCCGTTTTATTTTGTTACTGCTTCATCGTCTATTTTACGGGTTGTTTCCAGGTGGGGGCCATGCTTGCCTCTTGCCTGTCACACAAAAAATGGCGGTTTTTCGCCAATTTTCTTTTTCAACAGAATTTTCTCGCATTTAGACAACAAATCAATTATTATCAATGGGTTCAGCAATTCCCTTTCTCATGATGCAGCGTTCTTTTTTGCGGAACTGATTTCAGAATATCCGGGCTTTCGGATGTGTCTTTCCTGTAAGCACGATCGTGTAAGATTCACGCCGAACTGATACCGGGTAACTTGGTTGGGTCGATTTCCTTGTTTTTCAGGGTGGTTGGACAGGTTTTCGCAAAGCAGGAGCGCACTCTATAAGGAGTGACACGTTATGGATTCCTATCGCAATATGACGGCCAGAGACATCATGATCAAGAAGGTCATCACACTTCGTCCTCACGTGCAGGCGATGGATGCCATCAAGGTGATGCTCAAGCATAAAATTGCAGGAGTTCCCGTTGTTGATTCGCTCGGCCAGTATGTGGGGGTCTTCACCGAAAAAAGTTCTCTGAGCGTATTGATCGGTGTTGAATACGAAAGTAATCCGACAACTGAAATTGGTCATTATGTCGACAGGGAAGCGGAAACGATTGACGAAGAGACCGACCTGCTGACAATCGTGAACATTTTCCTGAAGAAGCCATATCGTCGTTTGCCGGTGTTGCGCAACGGCGTTGAACTGGTCGGCCTGGTCTGCCGACGTGATGTTCTGCGTGCGTTTCATCGTGGCGTAAAGCAGCAAACAGCCACTTCAGATTCCGGGATTCTCTACTTCAGCGGGTTGATGGAAAGAGAAGATTCGACGGTACTCCCATAGTCTGAATCTCAATCATGCATAAAAATCCTGGTTGAAGTTTCTTGATGAGTCGTGTAACGCGTTTTTCTCCCAGCGGGTTGCACGACTTTTTCTTTCATCGGAAATCCTGCAAAACAACCGAAGCGATCTTTACGAACGGGGTGT
>JALWSL010000817.1 GCA_027080405.1 Planctomycetaceae bacterium | reverse complement strand
AACCAGGGAAGGCCAGGGAGATGGGGGTTAAATTTGCAGGATCTCGCTCGCTTGATGAGCGAAGACGCAGACGCCTGGCAGGGGAGAATGATACATCGTCTCCTGCCAGTGGTGGCGTTGCGCCAAAAGCGGAATTCTGGAACAAGCAACGTGCATCGGAAGAAATTGCACCGTCTCCCGATACTCCGTTGGCGAGCTTGCTGCCTGCTTCAACATTAAGAATCTGGAGCCTTTGTGCAGCGATTCCCCTGTTTGGATTGCTGTTGGTCATTGTTTCCGGGCATCCTTTTCTGGTCTCGGATCAGCGATTGCAGGTGATTTTTGACCTGCAGCAAGGGCATTTGTGGCGGTTTCTGCGGGGAGTTCTCTTTCTTGGTGCATCCGGGCTCTGCTGGCTGGTCAGTTGGTATCGTTCTGCCAGCGACCGCGATTTCGAAGGCCGTTTCAAGTCGTGGTACTTTTCCGGCTGGATATTTTTGCTCTTCGGATTTATTGCCGGTTGCGATGGGCATTGGGTGTTTGCTCAAATAATTGGCGATTATACCCAACTGCAACAGCCTTTCTTGAAAACACTCTTTTGGGTTGTTCCGTTGGCTGCGATGATGCTCGAACCAATGCGATGCTTCACGCTGGAAATGTGGCATTGTCGGCGTAGCTGTCTCATGCTGACTCTGTGCTGTTTCTCGGCAGTGGCTTATCTGGAGTTGAAACTCCCTCTTTCCGAAGCGGTTGGTATCAGCACGGCAGAAAGTTCATCTGTCTTGTTGATGCTTGCCTCGCTGCTGACACCGATGTTTCTGTTTTCGGCGCTGCTTTCCCAGATGCACTACGTAATGTATGTCTCTGCCGATCCTGTTTGCCGTCGGAAAAGTTGGACCTGGATGGCGATCAACTGGCTGTTCAACAAAGGTTGCAGCGGCGCGAGATCTTTGGGGCACTACTGCTATCTGTCGATACTCAGGCTGACCTGTTCTACACGAGCCCGTTTGAAAAACCGTAGCGGACAGGCAAAGAAATCCCGCGCGGAAAGAAGAGCCGAACGAATACTCGCACGACAAAAAATCGTAGAAGAAAAAGCATTGAAAAAACAGGCTGCACAAGAAGAAAAAAGGGCGATCGCCGAGAAAAAAAGGCTCGCGAAAGAGGAGGCCAAGGCAAAAAGACGCGAAAGTCGAAAGCAACGGGAGGCGGCAGCTAAAGAAAAAGTGACAGTCAAAGAAAAGGAGTTGGAAAAACAGACTCAACAAGCGGAATCGAACACGGAAAAGAAATCGAAGCGTTCGACTTCTTCACAGAGAAGGCAAACTCCTTTCAAACAGGTGGCGGCTGATCAACAGGGGCAAAAGTCTGATTCAACCGGGCAACTCGAATCAACCGGGCAGACGGGGAAAAAACCGCGTATTCGACTGAAATCGAAACAGAATTCCCCGCCGGAAACTTCGCCCGAACCAATCACGCAGACCGCACAGGAAAAAGATGTTCTTCCCATCGAGCCTGCCAACAGTGACGGAAACGAAACCGGGATGCCGTCCAACACTGCAAAATCGGATCGCATTGATCCTTCCAATCTGAAAGGCTTGAGTAAAAAGGAACGACGAAGAATCCGGAAACTGCATCGCGAACAACAACGTGCCAAAAACCGGAAAGCAGGTTGAAACCTTCCCGTCAATTTCGCCACGGAAGCCTGCATCGGCTTTTCGTGTTATCGCAGGCCGGGGAAGAGCGGAGGGGGCGAATTATCGTAACGCCTCGACAATTGTCCGGACATTGGAGCGATACATTCCCGCAAAAGTTTCCGCGTCACTTCCGGGAGGACCCATCGCATCGGAATATAATGTTCCGCCCAACTTCAGAGAGTATCCCCGCTGTGCGCAACCCTCGATGATTGCTCGAATCGCTTTGTCATTGACGCTCGATTCGGCGAACACGGCCGGAATTTTTTGGGAGACAATTCGCTCAACCAGTGCCTCTATTTTTTTGACACTCGCTTCCGTGTTCGTACTGATTCCCTGCACGGCGGCTACTTCGAGACCAAGGGAACGCCCAAAATATTCAAAAGCATCGTGCGCGGAAATCAGTATCCTGCCGGATTCGGGAATTTGCCCGATCTGTGTGAGCGACTGCTCATACAATTGTTGAATCATGATACGGTATTTTTCCGCGCGGCGGGCATACTGTTCGGACTGGCTCGGATTCCATTTTGAAAGTTCATTGGCCAACCCGCCGGCTGCCTTTTGCCAAAGTTGCAAATCGTTCCAGAAATGCGGATCGTACACTCCGTCGGCCACTTCGATCAGGCCATCCTCCCTGGTCAGACATGTGCTCAGTGCGTAAACCCGTCTGTTCTGTTCAACCATATTTTCCAGATATCCTGTCAACCCGGCTTCAAGGTGCAAACCGGAATAAATAATGGCGTCAGCAGAGGCCATTTTTGAAACGTCTTTGGACGAAGGAGTGAAAAGGTGCGGATCAACGCCCGATTGCATCAAGACGGTTACTTCGACATCTGGGCCTAAAGT
>JALWSL010000816.1 GCA_027080405.1 Planctomycetaceae bacterium | reverse complement strand
TCCCTGAAGATGAAGACTACGAAACGATTGGCGGCTTCGTCTTCACGCAGATCGAAAAAGTTCCCGAGAAAAATGAAACGCTCAGCTGGCACAACCTCAAGTTTACAATTCTCGATGCGGACAAACGCAGAGTGTTGAAACTGAGAATTGAACAGGATGATTCACTGGTTGTTAATGAGTAGAGACCGCGTTCACGGTTCGCACCTCTTTACCTGCCCCAGTTCGAATTCCGGACGTTGCTTCATCACCAGCGCTGCGTGGGAGTAAAACGGATAAACACTCCATTCAACACAGCAGAGCAAATCGGGCGTGCCATCTCCGTTGAAATCGCCGATCCACGGATGAGGGCCGTGATTGGTGATGCGAATCGGTTCCCCGAAGCATCGCATGGTAACAGGATTTTCAAATTTGGGAGCCGTCTTCGTGCCACAATTTCGCAGGAGATAGATACTGCCATTGTCCTGAATTCCTCCCTGCGCCCCGGCAAAACTGTAAACAAGATCCATCAGACCATCGCAATCCCAATCGACAGCGCGAAATGATTCAGTCCAATGAGAACGGCGTTTGACGGTGCGATCATCAATCTCTCGCCCATCGGCAAGCTTCAACACCCTGTCTTTACGTAGCCGAAGCGATCCTTTCCGGCACCGCTATCGCGGCAACCGAGATGCCTTTCGTAGATCCCCATGGAGGGCGAAGCAGTCTGACAATTTATCTGCATTGAAATCTGCAAACGCGACTCCCGTTCGCCACATGAAGGGACGTTCTTTTTCTGTCGGGTAAACTCCATTGTTTGAAGTGGCGCTGCTGGCGCGTGTAGCGGAAAGCGTGCGCAATTGGGCATTGTCCGGGAAGCCATCACAAAGAATCTGGCGTCTTTTACCGAATATCGGTTTCTGACGCGTCCCTCTGTTTTTGTACCAGAAAATGCGATTCGTTTCGTTGGGACAGAGCAGATCGGGTAGACCATCGGCATCCCAATCAATGAAAACGGGGTAAACATAGCCCATGTTGTGCCAGCAGTTCGGCTTCCCGAGAATTTCATCTCGCAGCAGCCGGATGGGCTTGCCGTCGGACAGAATTTTTTGAGGCTCGGCAAACGCGGGGCAAGACGATGTTCCCTGGTTGATGACAATGCGTGGCCAACCGTATCCGCCACCGACAAGCAGGTCGATATCGCCATCGTCATCCCAATCGCACAAACAGGGCCACGCCTGATCGCTCAAAGAGATGACGGCAGAATCCGATTCAGCGCGAAATTGATACTCGAAACGCTTCTGTTTTGACGGGGCATCCTTTAACCGGAAAAATGAAATCGTCTGGTAATCATCTGACTGTACGAGAATCCCCTGCTTGGTCCCTTCTCGAACCGCGGCAACACCACGCGGACGACGAACCCGGGAGTTGACACAAGTAAGCTGTTCGGCCTGGCCAAACTTTGGCTCATCCGTGCCAATGTTACGTTGCCAGGAAACCTGGTAGCTGCTCAATCCTGCCCCGTCCGTTTCGACGAGCGTTACCGCATCGAGTCGCCCATCTTTATCGATATCGAGAAAACAGGGTTGCTCGCCCGCTTGAAGTTTCACTTCTTCAGCCGGCAGGAATGGCCAGCCAGCCGGGTTCCTGTTTTCGATATACTGACCATCAACAATTAAGTCGATCGCTCCGTCACCATTCAAATCGACCGCTCTGCAAGCATTCCATTTGGAAACAGAAACGGAAATCGATTGGGTAAAAATGGGCAAACCGGAGCGATCGCGTTGGCCGGTATTCAAATAGAAAACCGCTGCTTTTGAATTTGCCCCAGTTTGTACGATGTCAATTTTTCCATCTTTATTGAAGTCAGCCACAGCGGCTGAAAGGTAAATATCATTGCCCAACGTCTGCAGTTTGCTTTCACCTGTTTTGGTCGTATAACGGGGACGAAGCAAATCGCCAAATTGGATGCGGGAAGAACCGGGCAGACGCGGATAGCAGACAACGCCACTCCACGGGTCACCTGGCCGATAGGCATAGTTCCAGCAGCCGACCAAATCCATATTGCCATCACCCGTCAGATCAGCCATGGCGCAGGAATAGAATAGCGTGATGGGACGGGGAGCTTTCGCGTTATAACGCAGTAAGTCTCCGACACCGATCGCAGGAACGTATCGCTGCGGCTTGAGCGTAATCCTTTTTGATGTGACTCGAAAACGAATTTCATAATCACGATGCTTCGGATCTTCAATCACCCACTCGATGCGACCTTCATCGGCGTACGCAAAGTCGTCTGTCACCGCGATCGGAACAGGCTGGCCCGTCGCAAGATCAACCACCTGGATTGAATTCGGATCGACCACACCAGCCAGACTCGCTTTTTGAACAAGCGCGGCGAAGTCGATAACAGGATCCATCGGCACGTGGCGATGTTCCAGCTTTGATGTGATCCGCAAACGGACGCTGCAGGTGCTGCCTGTCTTTTCTTCGGCCGAAGCGGGACGCGAAGGCACGATGACTACAGCGGCTACCGTCAGAGTAAACAGGAC
>JALWSL010000815.1:5605-10066 GCA_027080405.1 Planctomycetaceae bacterium | reverse complement strand
AGCATAAACAGCCAAACCAACAACTGCTTCGCGATCTGTTCCGCATTCTCACTTCCAGACAGCCGACCAGGCAGGAACTGGAGGTTTTGGAAAATCTCTATCTGTCACAATATGAACAGTTCAAAAAAGAACCGCAGCGGGCGAAACAGTATCTCTCGGTAGGAGACCGCAAACCGGACGAAAAAATCGATCCGGCCATGTTGGCCGCAGTGGGTGTTGTTGCCAATACTTTGTTGAACTTCGATGAAGCAGTAATGAAGCGGTGATAAAAAGGTAGGCGAAAAACAGGCGTCAGTGAGTGGGCACCAGGCGTCAGGGAAAAAGAAGAAAAAAATATCATGATGAATCGACGATTGTTTTTGAATCAGTTTGGGATGGGGCTGGGAGCGATTTCGCTTTGCGATTTGATGTCGCCGGCCTCTGCAGCAGCCGGAACCGATGGAGTTCTCAAACAGTTGCATTTCCCGCCGAAGGCGAAGCGGGTCATCTTTCTGTTCCAGGCGGGTGGTCCTTCCCAGATGGATCTGTTTGATTATAAACCGTTGCTCAACAAAAAACATGGTGAGCAACTTCCTGCTGAGGTGCGCGGCAAACAGCGGTTGACCGGGATGTCGGGCAATCAGTCGAGCCTGCCCCTGGTCGGTTCTCCGTTCAAGTTCAAGCAGCATGGGGACTCCGGGCAGTGGTTTAGTGATCAATTGCCCTTTACTGCCAAGGTGGCGGACGATTTGTGCATTATTAAAACGATGCACACCGAGGCGATCAATCATGGCCCCGGCGTGACACACATTCAAACCGGTTCGCAGTTCCCCGGACGCCCCAGTATTGGTGCGTGGCTCAGTTATGGTCTGGGAAGCGATAATGAAGACCTGCCCAATTTCGTCGTAATGGTGACAAAAAACAAGGGGGGACAGCCGCTTGTTTCCCGTTTGTGGGGGAGTGGCTTTTTACCGTCGAGGCATCAGGGAGTCCGTTTTCGCAGCGGAAAAGATCCTGTTCTGTATTTGAATAATCCGCCGGGAATCGACGTGCATTCCCGACGCGAAATGCAGGACGCCTTGAATCAGTTGCACGAACTGGAACAAGCCCATCAGATCGATCCGCAAATTGAAAACCGTATCGCCCAGTACGAACTGGCCTTTCGTATGCAGGCTTCGATCCCGGAAGCGACCGATCTGAGCAAAGAGCCGAAACATATCTTTGATCTGTACGGGAAGGATGCCAGCAATCCCGGTTCATTTGCGGCGAATTGTCTGCTTGCCCGGCGGTTGGCCGAGCGGGGCGTGCGATTTATCCAGTTGTATCATCAAGGTTGGGATCATCATGGCGGTTTGCCGGGGGGTATCAAGGGACAATGTGCGGAGACGGATCAACCAGCCGCAGCGCTGATTCAGGACTTGAAACAGCGCGGTCTGCTTGATGAAACACTTGTGATCTGGGGCGGCGAATTTGGGCGAACCAATTATTGTCAGGGAAAACTGGTTGGTGCGAATTTCGGTCGCGATCATCATCCTCGCTGTTTCAGTATCTGGATGGCGGGTGGAGGCGTCAAAGGAGGAATTTCCTACGGCCAGACAGATCCTTACTGCTACAATATTGTCGAAAATCCGGTTCACGTTCACGATCTGCAGGCGACATTGCTATACCTGCTGGGTATTGATCACGAACGCCTCACCTTCCGCTATCAGGGAAGGGCGTTCCGTCTGACTGATGTTCACGGGCATGTTGTCAAGTCGATTTTGAGCTGACAGCAGATATTTGGCTCGGAGCATCCGCTGCATCCCCTTTTTCGCAATCCAGCCTCGACCGGATCGGGTAAGTTCCCTATTCTGTGCGTGTAAAGGCGTTTTTCCGAAGGCAAATGTGTTATTGGATGTCTCATTCCGGGTAGGGTAGTTAAAGCAGACCAGATCTGATGGGAGACTGGCAGAGTTGCTCCCGCGTTTCACACCCCGGGTTGAGAGTTGGCCGCCCGACCATTGCGGCGGTTCTGCAAGAATCACGTTTCCTCTCGTAGATGGGGAGTGAAGAAACCCTGCAATTCGGGGCAATCCGGTGGGCTTGGGGCGACCTTCTCTCCCATCAAGGATCGGCACGGAAAAAGATACCAGTTAGAGATGCCAGAAGAATGGAAAGCAGGTTGATGGAAAAAATCAGGCCCGCGACAAAGCCCTTTGATATCGAGACGATGCCTCCGGGGATCAAGTATATCGTCGGCAACGAGGCCGCGGAGCGTTTCAGTTTTTACGGCATGAAGGCAATATTGACTGTCTTTATGACGGAGTACCTGCTGGACGCTTCGGGAAAACTCGACGTGATGGACGAGGTAGAAGCACGCGAATGGGTTCACGGTTTCGTTACAGCCGTCTACTTTTTTCCGATCTTCGGCGCGATACTGGCGGACTGGCTATTCGGAAAATACAGAGTCATCATCTGGCTTTCGATTGTCTATTGCCTTGGGCATGTCGTGATGGCTTTGGTTGATTTGCCTCAACTGACCGGAATCGAACCAAGGGATTCGCTTTTTGTCGCATTGGGGCTGATCGCGATTGGTTCGGGTGGCATCAAGCCGTGCGTTTCTTCGCATGTGGGAGACCAGTTCGGAAAGCGGAATCATCATCTGCTTAGTAAAGTGTTTCAGTGGTTCTATTTTTCCATCAATCTCGGATCCGCAGCCTCCACGATTCTGATTCCGTTTGTCCTGAAGCAGTTTGGCCCTGCATTGGCGTTCGGTATTCCGGGCATTTTGATGGCGATTGCCACTTTCATGTTCTGGTTGGGGCGAAACACATTTGTGCACATCCCACCCGGTGGGAGGCGGTTCTTTACCGAGACATTCAGCAAAAGCGGACTGCTTGCCATCCTTAATCTGGTTCCGCTGTACTGCTTTGTCGCCATGTTCTGGGCACTGTTTGATCAAACGGCTTCTGCCTGGGTGACACAGGCGAATTCCATGAACCGGGTCGTGATGGGGCATGAGGTTCTCGCCTCTCAATTGCAGGTGATGAATCCGATCCTGGTCATGTGCTTCATTCCGCTATTCACTTTTGTCATTTATCCCCTGATGGGAAAAGTGATGAAGGTAACACCCCTTCGCAAAATCGGTATCGGCCTGTTCCTGACTGTTCCCGCCTTTGCTTTGCCTGCCTGGCTCGAATCGCAAATTCAGGCAGGAGAAACACCGCACATTATCTGGCATTTCTGGGCTTATGTCATACTTACCGCGGCGGAAATTCTGATTTCCATCACGGCGTTGGAATTCTCCTACACGCAGGCCCCCAAGCAGATGAAATCTCTCGTTATGGGACTGTACCTGCTCAGTGTTTCGTTCGGAAATCTGTTTACTGCGATTGTGAATCACTTTATTCGCAATGAGGATGGAACAAGAAATTTGACGGAAGTGCAGTATTACTGGTTTTTTACCGCCTGTATGTTCGGAACAGCAGTTTTATATGTCATCTGGTCACAGTTCTATCGCGGGAAAACCTATATCCAGGGAGAAGAAGACCCGATTGCCGGGGACGAACAGGAGATCATCGTAACGGAATCCGAGGAAGAAGGGACAACCGGTTTTTGACCGATATCAGGTGATCCTGACACGGAATACCCCTCGGTAATACCGCATCCTGAAGCCGATTTAATTGTTCCGATCATCATATTCGTAACAGCTTAACACCAGTTTTGATTGAGGGGGCAAAAACACTCAATCTCACTTTGACTTCTCTGCTGGTAATGACGATTCGAACTGCATTGAGAGTTCTAGTGCTGCAGTCAGTCTCGGTGGCTGATCAGTTTTGAAGCGGGTGGAAGAGAGAGTCGCGGTCGGTTTTCATCAACGCACGACCGTGATGAATCAGCTCCCCCTTTCTGAACCGGGTGTGACTGGTTTGCCACTGCCAACGAGGTTTCGGGGACATTTGCAGGTTGTGCGGGTAGCCCGCGCCTGTGACGGTGCAGATTACGACGAAAGACCCCCAACAGGCCGACTGCCTGCATGGAGAACCCTGGTCGTGACTGCTGGCCTTTATCATTTTTTGAAATATTCAATCATCATGCCTCCATCAGGCGAGTCGCTTGACGAGGCAGACATCGGGGAGCCCACACGATGTTGGTTCTGTCTCGTCAGCGTGATGAAAGCATCATCATCGGTGACAACATAAAAATAACAATCGTCGATATTCGAGGCGACAAAATTCGTATCGGTATCGAAGCCCCGCCCGAGGTCGCGGTGCATAGGCAGGAAGTCTATGACGCGATCCAGCGGGATAAACAGGCTGAACCGACCAAAGAAACGGAGTAGTCGCGGGGCAACATTTGAATTTTCAACCTGAAATTGCCAAAACAAATGGCAAAACAGGAAAACAGTCGGCCACCTTCCCGGGCAAGGCAACTATCGAACGACTCCGTAATCTGTAGGCGAGATGTTTCTCCCAGCGATTGTTTCCGTTCGTCCCATCTCAT
>JALWSL010000815.1:4910-5595 GCA_027080405.1 Planctomycetaceae bacterium | reverse complement strand
ACCCTTTTCCGGCTATTTATCAAATTCTTTTTATTTTACTCAAGATGTTGTTTAAGGAAGCCGATCACTAGCTGATAGCCGGCGTTGTTTTCGGACGATGCTGGTTGCAGCGCGGATGTGATATCTGGGCTGTTGATCCGTTTTATGCCAGATATTCCGATATTCACCTCGCAATTTCCACTTACGGGGGGTGTAGGATGTCAGCAGGATGGAGCGGATTCAGGAGGACTGTTACAGGCATGGGAAGCCAGTTCTGGAGAGTCATTCATTGAAGGAAACAGAGTTCTGTCAGGAATGACGAGTAACAAACGTGTCATCACCCAGGTTACTGGCCCCCAGTTAGATAGTGGTGCGGTCTAACCAGCAAAGTAGGAAAGGCAACTAACAATGACGAGGATTAACACGAACGTCGCAGCGTTGCGAGGTTTAAGAAGTTTGAACAGGGCCAACGACCTGCAAAACACGGCGCTCACCCGTCTGTCTACAGGTTTGAAGATCAACTCCGGTAAGGACAATCCGGCTGGTCTGATCGCTGGCGAAACATTGAGGTCGCAGGTTTCTGCGATTGAACAGTCAATCAAGAACAGTTCGCGTGCCAATAACGTGATCGCCACCGCGGATGCGGCACTGGGCGAAGTTGGTAACCTGCTCAACCAGATTCGTGGATTGGTACAGGAATCGTTGA
>JALWSL010000815.1:0-4900 GCA_027080405.1 Planctomycetaceae bacterium | reverse complement strand
AATCGGTGAACGATGGGGCTTTGTCTCAATCTGAAATTGAGGCGAACCAGCTTCAAGTCGATGCAGCATTGTCTGCTATCAACCGAATTTCAGCGAATACAACATTTGCAGGTGACAAACTGATTGATGGAAGCAAGGCATTCGTTACTCAGTTGACAGCAGGCGATTCTGCCAAACTGGACGACTTTCAAATCAACGAAGCCGTTTTCAGTTCCAGTTCAACGATCGAAGTCGAAGCAGCCATTACGAAAGTGGCTGAAAAAGGTGAACTGCGTTACCTGGATGGAGATCTGAGTTCAGCAGCGACGATCGAAGTGGGGGGTTCTAAAGGATCACAGGTTGTCTTCTTGGGATCATCCAGTTCTTCTTCCGATATCAAAAATGCGATCAACGCTGTCTCTGACGTAACAGGTGTCGAAGCCAGTTTTGATCCCGGGTTGACCTTCACTGAAGGACCTGCCCAAGGCTTCGTGAATATCAATACCGGTACTGTTGTCAAAAACTCTGTCAGTGTTGCGGCTTCTACCTCTGTCGGTTCTTTGACCTTTACGGATGCCCGTGCGACCTCCACAAAAGGTACGGATGATTCTTTGGGCGGAACCGTCAAGGTGGTTCTGGTCGACAGTTCAAAAACAACGACAAGTACCTTGGCTGTTTCTTCCGTCACAACTTCAAGCAGTGTCACTACTGTTACCATTGAATTGGCTAACGCGAATACGTCAACTGCGGTATCCACGACGATTGCTGAGGTTGCTGCCTTGATCAACAGTGGAACCTCGACCAACGCTGTTGCTGCCCAGGCCTATCTCGATGCAACAGCAGTGGGAACAGGAACGACCATCGCCGCCGCAGCCGCTACGACAACGGCGACCTCAACCTTGACCGGTGGTGGTGATATTGCAGATATCAAGTTCCTTGATAACCGAAACAATGGCTCCGGCGGTTCAGTCGCCACGTTGGGCGGAGAAGTTTTCGTCCAATTCGTCGATGCATCCACGACAACTGCTTCGTTGAAAGTATCCAGTGTTTCCACCAACGCGGAAACCGGTGATACAACGATTAAAATCCAGCTTGCACGTTCCAGTGGTGCGAATACTTCGACAATCTCGGATGTTCTGGCGTTGGTCAATTCCGGAACATCAACCAACGCGGTCGAAGCTCAGGACTACATCTCTGCTACTGCTACAGCTGCCGACAAGGCAAGTACCTCTATTTTCGAGGCCGGAACTTCTCCTTCACAATTGGTAGGCGGCAACGATGGCGAAAATAACGACATCACGTTCAACGATTCACGTGCCTACGGTACCGATGGAGTAGTGAACGTGAAGTTCGTCGCCACGACTGCGTCCAATGCGACGCTTTCAGTTTCTGTTGCCCAAACAGGGACAGCCGACAACACGATTACCGTCAACCTAGCAACGGATGAATACGGTAATATCACGACAACTGCCGATGATATCCGAACCTTCATTCAAACTGATACCAGCGACGGAGCTGCTTCTGCTCGGGCCCTGGTCAATATCGATGTTCAGGGGAGTGGGGGAGAAGTGGTCTCTGCCCAGTCTCTGGATACCGTTGATGTTGCCAGCCGGGTCCTGAAGTTGAAAAGTACCGACTATGGTGCATCCGAATTCGTTGCTGTCAACGTTCTGAGTGGTACCTTCGAAACGACCACCGATGACAACATCACCAAGAGTTCACGGGATGAGGGAACCGACCTGGAAGCATCCATCAATGGTCAGGTTGCTCAGACATCCGGTTTGAAAGCTCGAATCAAAACCTTCTCTCTTGATGCGGAGTTGACCTTCAATGAAGACAACAACGTACAGGGACGTCGAGCCGTCGTTACCATCACAGGTGGTGGTTCGCTGTTCCAGATCGGACAGGAGGTTTCTGCTGCCGGGCAGATCGGTATCGGAATCGACGCTGTCAACACCGCTCGACTGGGTGGAGTTGCCGGTAAACTGTACGAACTCGGTACCGGAGCCGGGAAAAGTCTTCTCGATGTTGGACCGGACGTACCTGGATCTCAACTGGTCGATATCGTTGAGCAATCCATCAACGAAGTCTCCACGCTTCGTGGTCGACTCGGTGCGGTTCAGAAAAACGTGATCGACACCAACATCAATACTCTCGGTGTGGCGTTGGAAAACATTTCTGAGGCCCGATCTGCCATCGTCGATACCGACTTTGCAGAATCGACAGCACAATTGACAAAAGCCCAGATTCTGTCACAGGCAGGTATCTCGGTATTGTCAATCGCCAACCAGAATCCGTCACAGGTTTTATCTCTCCTCGGATAATTTGATCCTGTAGGCAATAGATAACTCTCCTGTCTTTTGAAGGCAGGAGAGTTTTTCTGTTTGAACGGATCGCTTTTCGGATCTCACCATTTTCGAGTTTCACGCGACCGAAATCGCTGAAACCAATTTGTACAACTCGATGGTCGCCATTCGATTGATCGTCACTACTCGACAGGAATGGTGTAGCTCAACGCTCCGATCGGCTTCCCTTTCGGGACATCGCGATAGTTTTCGTGGCACATAATGCACTTGTCCATCACCACCGGTACCGGGGTCGCATACTGCAGATACTGCTTGCCATCCTTCTTGATGACTTTCTCATAGGTTTTCGCCCCACCAAGCAGTGCTTTGACGGCGTCCTGTTCAAATCCTTTGCGGGGAATGTTATCGTCGTCATAAGCCTCGCCCGAGGCGTCAATCAGTCGGACTTCATGATACCCCTTCTCTTTCATCACCTTGAACAGTGCCTGAAAAGCGTCACCAGCAGCCAGATCGGTATCTTCGTTGACATAATGCGTCGTAATCAGCACGATCGCGTTTTTGTAGAGTGTATCGAGCATTTCCCCCATCTTGCGGGCACGGGCGACAGCCTCGCAATCCGCTTCTTCGGCGGTGCCGATTTGAAAAGAACCGAGAACCATCACTCCCGCCAATGCCATAACTGTCATACGTTTCATCATATTATCCCCATCAAAAAAAGTACGCCCCCAATGCCCTTTTCAGGGCCTGGATATGGGACTGCTTCTTCGTAACCTGCACAATCTGTCCTGTTGATGCTTGTTACTCTGACGCGCCCCCTTTACAAAGTTCAATGTTGTTCAAGTGCCAAAACGCCGAATTGAAGTTGACTGTAATTCAGCTTTTTTCGATTATGAAACGCCCCCCACGTGACATAACCAATGCTGTTTGCCGCATCAGCTATCCGCTCAGTTATCCGCTTCGCTTTTCAATTCAACGAGATCTGTTTCCGGTGGTATCAAGTCACTGAGACAATGTTGTCCCAGATATTCCCGTTGAATCCGTTCGGCCTCTGCAAAAATACCTTTCAATCTGCAGTTCGGCTGGATACGGCAAACACCCTCAACAGCGACACAATCGTGCAGGTGAAGCGGGCCTTCGAGAGAGTCGATCAATTCTCCCAGGTTAATCTCCCCAGGATCCTTGATCAGTTCCATACCCCCTCCCACTCCACGAACAGTACGCACATAGCCCAACTGGCCAAGACGGCGGACGACTTTCGCCAGGTGGTCGCGCGAAATCTCAAAAAACGCCGCGATCTCCTGAATCGAACACCGGCCACCCTGAGCCGTCAAATACATCAGGGTTCGTAACGCATAGTCTGTGTGAAGTGATAATCGCATAACACAATTCCGGCAATTAAGGTACCGGTAATACCTGTTTGTGTCAAGCGAGAATTGTTGGAGAAGATGGTCTTTAACATGATTCATCCCTTTTCCATGATTCATTCAATGTTTCGCTCAATCGACCACTGTTTCGTTACACCCGATTCTCAGGCGCAGGTGGGCCTTCATTTGAAACTCAACAGAGTGGCAGTGAATTCTGGCTACAGAAAATTTTGTGCATCGAAATAACGTGTTGGGGCATCTGGAAATGAGAACGACTGATTCCTTCAAAGCGACTCTCGCTGGTTCGATCTTCTGAGGTTACGACGTTACAATGTCGGCGGGAGTGGGTTGAGTGGTGCCCGGATGGAGATTGGCGATAAGCGATGCAAAAAGTTTTATTGGGAAAGACTGGTCTGAAAGTCAGTCCGATCGGCTTTGGAGCGTTCAAGATTGGTCGGAATCAGAAGACGAAATATCCAGCAGGCTATGCGCTGCCCAGCGATCATGAATCAGAACGGCTTCTCAACGCCGTGCTGGACATGGGGATCAATCTCATCGATACGGCCCCGTCATACGGCATCAGCGAAGAGCGAATTGGAAAGGCGATTTCACATCGACGCGACGAATACGTACTGGCCACAAAAACGGGGGAGCGTTTTGTCGAAGGCGAATCGATTTACGATTACTCGGCTCGTGCAACACGCGAGAGTATCAATCGAAGCCTCAAGCAACTCAAGACGGATCTGCTGGATATCGTTTACATTCACTCCGATGGTCGAGATGAATGGATTCAGCAGCAGACGGACGTGGTTGAAACACTTCAGCGATTCAAGGAAAAGGGAGTCATTCGCTATCTTGGTTTTTCCGGTAAAAAAACGGCTGGGGCAGAACTGGCTTTGAATTGGGCAGATCTGTTGATGGTAGAATATCACTCTCAGGACAGGAGTCATCAGCAAATCATCGAGAAAGCCGCTGACAGGGGGATAGGCGTCGTTGTGAAAAAGGGCCTGGCTTCCGGACATCTGCCAGCCGATGAAGCGATTCGTTTTGTTCTGGGCAATCCCGCTGTTCACAGCATGGTCATCGGCGGGTTAAATGAAAAACACCTGCGCAACAACTGCGAAATTGCCCGCTCGGCTCGACCGGAATAGTTTTATCGTCCAGCCCGATTCCGCTTCACTTTCCCTGTGGCTTTGCCTTGCGTTCAAATTCCCGATAAATCGGAGTTCCCGAGCCTGAACTGCCGGGGAC
>JALWSL010000814.1 GCA_027080405.1 Planctomycetaceae bacterium | reverse complement strand
GAGAACTCCCAGAATAAGCGGAAGAACAAATATGCCGAACAACCAACCGATAATAATCAAAGCGGACATCCTGAGACGTCTTTCGTTCCAAATTTCAACAAGGATTGACAAAAAGCCGGAGCCACCCCCGACTTGAAAACATCATAGCCTGTGCAGTGCATCGCACGTAACCCCATTATTTGAGAGGGGTTTCGTCGCTCTTTTTCTCACTACCTTCCGATTTCACGACCGATTCGATGCTGGTTTTCCTGACGCGAATCCGTGCATTATCATCAACTCGCAACGTGACCTGGGTTCCATCGGCTGAAAAGCCGGTGATCGTGCCGTAGATGCCCCCAATCGTGACCACCTGGTCGTTTTTTTTCAGATGATTCAAAAAACTCTCTCGTCCCTGGCGTTCCTTACCCTGTGGCATTACCACAAAAAAGTAGTAAAGCATGAACATGATCACCAGAGGCGGCCCGAAAATCTCAATGATACCGGGCTGTTTGCCTTGGGCGGCTTCTTCGGCCAATAGCAACACCTGATTCAAAAACAGGGCGCAGTTTCCCATAAGTACGTCTCTTCATCTTCTAAAATCAAGGCTGACCGGAACCAGAGCTGACCGGAGCCAGCCCGTCATTACAGTTTTGACCGACTCCCCACTTTTGACCGATTCTCAACTTTTGACCGAACCTCTACCATACGAAAAGGGCCTGTTATCGAAAGGCGCAACCCAAGCAATAACAGTTTACCCAGTTTCAAGAGTCACGTATCTTAGAGTTCTCCGCCCCACTGGGCAAGCTGATCAGCCCGAAACTCGGCAGAGTTATCCGCTAAAATCGCTTCTCGCAGGTTTCGAACCAGATTTTGATAGAACTCGATATTGTGCCAGGAGAGTAAAATAGGGCCGAGCATCTCACCTGCGACGAACAAATGTCTCAGGTATCCGCGTGAATAAGTCCGCCCCACTTCCGTTGTGCCGTCGGGATCGAGAGGCATCGGATCTCGCTTATGCCTGGCGTTACGCAGTTTGAGAGGGCCTCTGGAGGTAAAGGCCATCGCATTGCGACCGTTGCGAGTTGGCATCACGCAATCAAACAGGTCGATTCCACGCAGTATGCCCTCAATCAGGTCGATTGGCCTGCCGACACCCATCAAATATCTCGGTTTTTCCTGAGGGAGCAACGGCGTGGTGAATTCGAGTGTCCGATACATATCTGCCGGATCTTCTCCCACACTGAGCCCGCCGATTGCATAACCCGGAAACTCCAGCGGGAGCAGCCCCGCCGCCGACTCCTCGCGCAAATCAGTTTCAATTCCGCCCTGAACGATGCCGAATAACGCCTGATCTTCCCGTTTCTGAGCCTCTTTACACCTGGCTGCCCAAGCGGTTGTTCGAAGTACCGCTTCATGCAATCTCTTTTTGTCCACATCGTGAGGCGGGCATTCGTCCAGGCACATGATGCAGTCCGCTCCAAGCTGTTCCTGAATCGAAATCGCTTTTTCAGGGGAAAGCTCAAGCAAGCTGCCATCGATATGAGAACGAAACGTAACGTGATCGTCTGTCAATTTGGAGAGTTTTGCCAGCGAGAAAACCTGAAAGCCGCCGCTATCGGTCAGGATCGGTCCCTCCCAATTCATGAACTGATGCAGCCCTCCCAACTGTTCGACAACATCTGCCCCAGGCCGTAACGCCAGATGATACGTGTTGGCCAATAACATTTGTGCCCCGGCCCGTTTCAGTTGTTCAGGCAGTAACCCCTTGACCGTTCCCAACGTGCCAACTGGCATAAAGGCGGGGGTTTCGACTACTCCGTGCGGAGTGTGCCAGCGTCCGGCTCTCGCTCCCGTTGTTGAATCGACATGCTCCAGCTCAAACCTGAATTGCGACACTCTCTGTTCCTGCGTTGTTCCTGTTGTTCCTGAAGATGAGATTCCTGCTCTTGCGATACCGGAAGCTTCGGATAAAACATCCTTGATTCATGTTTGCGATTGTTTCTCGGTCTCGAACAGACCCCAGCCTGCAATACTACTGTCGTCGGATTGATGAAGCTACCGTCGGGGAAAACTTTCACGTCGAACATTCCCATGTTCCCGATCGCCCAATGATGAAAAAATAGCGGGTTCGAGTTTTCGTACGGCCTCTGGAACTTGCATCTCTGTGAGAAATCTGGATAAAAGAGCTACACGTTTTTCCTTATTGCCTTATCGTCTGGCGGTTTGGTGTGGTGGAAGCGGGGGATAGGGAGGCCCGGCGGTGGCCCGTCAGCCATTTCTCTTCATTTGTTTCTCCAGAGGAAAAGATATTCGCAGATACACTCTCATTCCGGAGTCTTTTGTGCCTTACTTATTTGCGACAGACAACGAACAACAGGAAATGCTCAATGCGATCGGTGTTCGCGACATTGACGACCTGTTTGCGATGATTCCTGATGAAATTCGCCTGAAACGCGAGCTTGAGTTGCCCGATCCGTTGACAGAGATCGAATTGGACGCCCGATTGCGAAAAACCCTGGCAAACGATGCGGCTTCTGCCCAGCGAATCTGTTTTCAGGGCGGCGGCGCTTACGACCATTTCATTCCCGCCACAGTCGATGAAATTTGCGCCCGTGGTGAATACTACACCGCTTACACTCCGTATCAGGCGGAAGCAAGCCAGGGAACGTTGCAGGCTTTTTTTGAATTTCAGTCGATGATGACCGAAATCAGCGGTCTCGATGTCGCCAATGCCAGCCTGTATGAGGGAGCCTCCGCGACAGCTGAAGCGATCATCATGGCGATGCGGGCAACCAGGCGATCCGGCAAGGTGGTGATAGCAGGGACACTTCATCCGGAATACAGGCAAACCGTCAAAACCTATCTCCACCGGCTAAACTGTGAAATTATTGAGACAGCTCAAGTTGATGGCGTCGCAGACTGGCAGCAGGCAGCACATCTGATAGACAAAAACACCGCCGCGGTTGTTGTTCAGCACCCCAACTTTTATGGACTCTTGGAAGATGCCCCCCGTGTTGTCGAATTGGCTCATCAAGCCGGGGCGCTCGCGATTGAAGTTTTCGATCCGATCAGTACCGGCGTGTTGAAGCGTCCGGGAGATTACGGTTTCGATATCGCTGTGGCTGAAGGGCAGTCACTGGGGACACCACTTCAATTCGGCGGGCCGTATCTGGGAATTCTGGCTGCCCGGAAAAAATATGTTCGCAGTATTCCCGGTCGGCTTATCGGCGAAACAACAGATCGTAACGGAAAACGGGCGTTCGTTCTGAACCTGCAGACAAGAGAGCAGCACATTCGCAGAGACAAGGCAACGAGCAACATCTGTACCAATCAGGGGTTGCTCGCGTTGCGGGCCTTGATCTATCTGGCACAACTCGGGCCACAGGGGTTGCGCGAAGTGGGTGAGTTGTGTTGCCTCAAAGCGCACTACGCGGCTGACCAACTGACAGAGAAAAACGTAGGGAGAGTCGCTTTCCCGCATCCATTCTTCAAGGAATTCGTGTTGACGCCTGATGCACCGGTTGGGGAAGTGATCGAAAAAGCGAAACGCGCCGGGTTCAACATCGGGCCGGCACTCGATCGGTTTGAAACGGTCAGCGGGCAGAGTAACAGTCTGTTGATCGCCGTTACGGAAAAAAGAACGCGTGAGGAAATCGATCAGCTGGTAGATGCCCTGACGACTTGATCCTGGCTGTGAAATCCTGACCGCGGAAGACTATCTGCGCGATAGCGCCCGGTTTGATGCAGAAAGAAACGAAACAGGAAGAAAGAGAATAACGGGGCAACAAGCCGTTTTATCAACAATCCATTCTATCAGAAGCCAATCATTCATGGAAAATCGTCAAGCTGTCAACCTGTTGCAGGAATTGGCCGTTCCCGGTCGACGGGCAACCTGTTTCCCGCCATGTGATGTCCCCGCAGTGGAATTGAATTCTCTCATCCCGCAAGAGCATCTGAGCGAAAAACTGCCCGAGCTTCCTGAAGTGGCTGAGGGAGACATCGTTCGACACTACGTTTCCCTGTCGCAGCGGAATATGTCTGTCGATACCCACTTTTACCCGCTGGGCAGTTGCACGATGAAATACAATCCCAAACGGCACGAGCGCTGGGCCAATCTGTCAGGGCTGATCGATGTGCATCCTCTGACAGATGAAGCGGAGATGCAGGGTTTGCTCGGTATTCTTTACGAAATGCAGGAAATGTTGGCTGAAATTGCGGGACTGCCTGCTGTGTCGTTGCATCCTGCGGCCGGGGCTCACGGTGAATTCGCGGCATTACTGACAGCTTCTGCCTATTTCGAGGCCAAAGGGGAGCATCGGACAAAGGTCATCTTTCCCGCTTCTGCACATGGAACCAATCCCGCGAGTGCTTCCATGGCGGGGTATCACTGTGTCCAACTGAAACCTTCTTCAACCGGTTTTGTCAATCTGGAAGATCTGCAACAGGAATTGGGGAATGATGTTGCGGTCTTCATGATCACCAATCCGAATACGATCGGTCTGTTTGAAAAAGAGATTCTTGAAATTACGCGGATGGTGCACGAAGCCGGCGGACTGGTTTACATCGATGGGGCCAACATGAACGCCATTCTGGGCAAGACCAGACCCGGTGATTTTGGCGGCGACATGATGCACTACAATATCCACAAAACTTTTACCGGACCACACGGAGCGGGTGGTCCCGGGGCCGGGCCAATTGCCGTGCGGGATTTTCTCTCCGATTTTCTGCCGGGACCGGTTATCGAAAAAGTGGAACACGAACCTGGCAAAGAGTCGTTCACATTGAAAACTCCGCGATACTCGGTTGGCCGATTGCGTTCGTTCCTGGGAAACATCGGCATCCTGCTTCGTGGCTATTTTTACATTCGGACTCTGGGAGGAAAAGGTCTGCGGCAAGTTGCCGAACATGCCGTGTTGAACGCGAATTATCTGCTCTCACAACTGAAGGATGTGCTTGAGGTTCCCGGCGGCGAGCGTTGCATGCATGAGTTTGTCGCCTCTGCAAAATCGTGGAAACAGAAAGGCATTTCCGCAATGGATATTGCCAAGCGTCTGCTTGACTACGGCTTTCACGCTCCAACCGTCTACTTTCCACTGGTGATCCCGGAGGCCATGATGATGGAGCCAACCGAAACCGAATCGAAACAGACTCTGGATCATTACGTCAGCGCCATCAAGGCGATTCTGCAAGAAGATCCCGAATATCTGCACGAAGCTCCGTATTCAACTCCCGTTTCACGCCCCGATGAAGTCAAGGCGGCGAGAAACCCGATTCTTGCCTGGTCTCCATGCGATGCGACAAAAACATGCAATGCGACCAATCCGGAAGAAGGGGCGGGCGCTTCCCAAACAGAAGCTGTTTCCGGTTGAACGAAATCGAAATTTTCATGAGCGCTGCACCGAAGGGCAAACTCTATTTCGATCTCGCTCCCGTCTCGGGAGTCGCCAACATGGCGCGTGATGAATGGTTGTTGGAACGGGCCATTGCAGCGAATGAGATCTCACTGCGATTTTATCGATGGGCCGAGCCGACTTTAAGCCTGGGGTATTTTCAGGAAAAAAAGAGTAAAGAACTCCCACAACGGTTCGAGCACCTTCCTCAGGTTCGCCGACTTTCCGGCGGAGGAGCGATTCTGCACGATCAGGAGATCACCTACGCCATCGCGATTCCGGCAGCCCATCCGATCGCCATGACTCCAGTGAAATTGTACGGCCTGGTGCATCGAGCGGTGATCAGCGTTCTGTCGGAACAGGGGGTCACCGCCTGCATGCGGGGGGAAGAACAGAAGGAAATCAACAATCGGTTTCTCTGTTTCCTCAGGGGAGATTGTCACGATATCGTCATCGGTGACCATAAAATTCTGGGGAGCGCTCAACGCAGGAGAAAGGGAGCTGTTCTTCAACACGGCAGTCTTGTTCTCAGGCAATCGCGGTACGCCCCGGAAATTCCCGGCATCAGCGAACTGTGCGGTGTCCATCTCGATGAAGACATCTTCTGCAACAGACTTCTCTGCCATCTTTCCGAACTCGCAGAAGAATGGATCAGTAGCCGATTTCCGGACGGCCTGTAATCTCGCTCGATACCCCGTGAAGCTCGATGTCCCGCGAAGCTCGATGCCCCGTGAAGCTCTGCCCTCTGTAACGTTGTGCTTTGTTGGTTCCCGATACTTTTTACGTGATGCGACTGTCAGGTTATCTGTTATCCGGTTCAGTCCGATTCACCGAGGCAGTCAAAGAACAGGTCATCAAGATCCTGAGAGACAACTTGCGACATGGAAGTTAATTGGAGGATCAATCGCACCGTGCCTTCGGCAACGTATACTTGCGTTGATCCGGGAATTTGCATCAACTCGTCCACCTCCTCAGTTGTTATTTGATCGGGAAACTCGGGGAGAATGATTTCCAGTTTCAGGAAATCGGGATGGCTGGTATCAATCGTCAGGATGTTGCAGAGCCGGTCTTTGCGGTCACCAGATTCTTCCAGGCAACAGATTTCTTCTGCCTGTGTCTTTATTATTGACGGATGATTCCAGTCCAATACCTGCCTGTACTCATCTTCCAGAATGTCGGTCAGTGCTTCCAGCATTTCGGGCGTCCATTTGGCTTTTTTTCCCTTGAGCGATTTCCGGGAAAGATGCCAGCTTTTTCCGTCTTCGATCCAGGGCGCCCGTTTGCCGATTTTCGGGGAAGTTGTCTGCTTGTTCCTTTTCGCTTCTTCCCGGATATCATCCAGTTTCAAGCCTTCCCGTTTGGTCTGTTTTTTTCCTTTCAGAACCGGTGCAAGCAACTCACCGGTCCAGGATCGCCAGGGGATGGTGTTGGCCGGATCGATGAACTTTCGGTTTTTCTTCAATTGTTGAGCCTGTTCCACAATCTGCTCCGGCGTTCCCTGGGCGATAATCCAGCCGCCCTTGCTGCCTGCTTCCGGCCCGAGATCAACCACCCAGTCCGCTGTTTTAATCACATCGAGATTATGTTCGACAATGACGACCGTGTTCCCGATATCAACCAGTCCGTTGAGGACAACCAACAGTTTGGAAATATCGTCAACATGCAACCCGGTAGTCGGCTCGTCAAGAATATAAAGAGAACGCCCCGAATTCGGTCGCGACAGTTCGGCGGCCAACTTGATCCGTTGCGATTCGCCTCCGGAAAGGGGCGGTGCAGACTGTCCCAAATTGAGGTAATCCAGCCCGATTTCGCACATGATTTTCAACGGGGCATAAATTTTGGGGATATCCGCAAACAGTTCACTGGCCTGCCGGGCGGACATATTCAGAACATCGGAGATGCTATGCCCGCGGTACAGAATTCCCGATATTTTTTCGTTGAAACGTTTTCCATGACAGGCAGGGCATTCGACCCAGACATCAGGCAGGAAGTGCATTTCGATACATTTTTGACCCAGGCCGGAACACTCTTCGCAGCGTCCTCCTTCCACATTAAAACTGAATTGTCCCTGATGAAGATGCTGTTTTTTCGCTTCGGGCAGTTTTACAAACAGGGCACGAATATGATCAAACACGCCGATGTAGGTCGCCGGGCAGGAGGAAGGTGTATTGCCGATCGGCTGCTGATCGATCACAACCACCTTCCGGATACCCTCGATGCCGGTCAAATCGGAATGAAGCCCCGGATTGGTGGGCACATAATGGATTATCTTGCGAGCCGCTTCTGCCAACGTATCCATAATGAGCGAACTTTTCCCGGAACCGGACACGCCGGTCACGCAGGTGATTGCCGCTCTGGGGATGCTCAGATCGACATGGCGTAAATTGTGATGCCGCACGCCGGTCAGGTGAATCCATTTCGGTACGAGGTCGCCGTCGTAATAAATCCCTCTTCTTCGCGATGAGGACTGTAATGAGGGTTGATTCGTTTCCGCTGTTGGGTCTGTCAGTTCGCGTCGCTGCGGGACAGGGATATCGAGCCGTTCGCTCAGATATTTTCCGGTCAGCGATTTTTTATCTTTCCTGACCTGATTAACCGTCCCCTGTGAAACGATCTGTCCTCCCAAACGCCCGGCTGCGGGGCCGAAATCGACAATGCGGTCAGCCGCTTCGATCACTTCGCGGTCATGCTCGATCAGCACGATCGTATTGCCGAGATCTCGCAACTGGTCGAGTGCACCGATCAGGCGTTTGTTATCGCGCGGATGCAGGCCGATTGTCGGTTCATCGAGCACGTAAAGAACACCCGTCAAAGAGCGCCCGAGTTGACCCGCCAATCGAATTCGCTGACTTTCTCCTCCCGAAAGCGTTGGCATCGGGCGATCCAGCGTGAGATAGTCGAGCCCGACATCAACCAGAAAGCGAAGGCGATGTGTTGCCTCCTCGATCAAATCGCCTGCAATTTGCTGTTGTTTTTTTGTCGGCTTCAATTCTTCGAGAAAAGCAAGGGCATCCCGTAACGGCATTTTGCAAAGCTGAGGCAACGTCAACCCGTTTAACTGCACATGAGCGGCATCGGTTCGCAATCGGGTTCCCTGACACTGCGAGCAATCCTGTTCACCGAGATGATCGTGCAACGCGCGACGGAAATCGTAGGAAAGGCGGGACGCTTGATGCAGTGAGGGATACAGCCCGCGATACGTCGCGGTCAAGCCAGGTTGGCCCGGAATTTCAAATTCTTCTTCCGAACCATAAAATAAAAGATATTGCTGTTTCGCTGAAAGCCGCACGAAGGGAACATCGAGCGGGATCCCGAATTTCGCGGAAATTCCTTCCAGAAACTGTCGAAACAACGGTGTCAACATCGGGTTCGGCCATGCGGAAATCGCCCCTTCAAGTAGTGTCAGCGAAGAATCAGCGATGATCGCAGATTGCCGCACACCCTGTTCTACGCCAAGCCCTTCACAATAATCGCACCAACCGAGTTGCGAATTGAACGAAAAGTTCTGCGGAGTCAGACGCTCAAAAGAACGATGACATTTTTCACACGAAAGATGCACGCTGAAATGTCGATGTTCCCATTTTGTTTCCTTGATCTCCTGATCGACAATCGCCATCGCGAGATGACCGTTGCCGAAACCGAGGCCGAGTTCCACCGATTCCGCAATGCGACTGCGGTTCGCCTTTGTGTTACGGATTGTAATACGGTCGATTACCACCTCAATTTTGCGTGTCGATTTCGCTGGCAAATCGGGAACATCGTCCAGATGATGCGTTTCTCCGCTGATGCGAACCCGCGAGTAGCCCTGATTCTTCAACGATTCCCAAAGTTCATCCCACGTCTGCTGCTTTCCTTTGTTCACATCGGCCAACAGCAGCGCCCGTGAATTCGCAGGGTATTCCAGAATTTGATCGACAATATCATCTACCGTGACCTGAATAACCGGGATATCGCAATCCGGGCAGTAAAGTGTGCCCAGCCTGGCGTACAGAACTCTCAAATAGTCGTAGATTTCTGTCACCGTGCCGATGGTGGATCGGGGTGTCGAGCCGACCGTTTTCTGCTCGATCGCAATGGCAGGAGAAAGCCCCTGAATTTGCGAAACCTTCGGCTTGGGCATCTGGCCCAGAAATTGACGCGCATACGCGGAAAGCGATTCGACGTACCGCCGTTGTCCTTCTGCGTAAAGCGTATCCATTGCCAGCGATGTTTTCCCCGAACCGCTTGGGCCGGAAAAAACATTCAATCTGTTCCGCGGGATGGTCAAATCGATATCCTGCAAATTGTGCTGGCGCGCACCACGAACGACAATCTGTTTCGATAATTTCTTCAACTCTGCTCTGGATATCTTCTCTCCGCCTTGTGGCTGGTTCTGCCTTGCGGAAGCCGCCTTTGGCTTTGTGCTCTTTTTACCTTTTGCCTTCGTGAAGAACGGTTTCAACGCGCGGCCGGTATAGGATCGTTCGCATTGGGCGATTACTTCAGGTGGCCCCGCTGCGACAATCTCTCCCCCACCTGCCCCGCCCTCGGGGCCGAGATCGATCACCCAATCTGCCGTTTTGATAACATCGAGATGATGTTCAATGACCACCACGGTGTTGCCCTGATCGCAAAAACGGTGCAGCACTTCGAGCAGTTTGCTGACATCGTGAAAATGCAGCCCGGTGGTTGGTTCATCCAGCAAATATAAAGTTTTCCCGGTGGATCGTTTTCCCAGTTCCCGAGCC
>JALWSL010000813.1 GCA_027080405.1 Planctomycetaceae bacterium | reverse complement strand
ATTCGAGCGACTTAAACGTAAGGTTCATTTCCTGAATGGCCATCGTGATACCCTTGAAAAACAAAACAAAAAAGAAAGCAGCCGCTGGTCTAATCCCCACTCACCAGCGGCTGCTACACACTCCAACGGCAACACACCGTCGGCATCACATCGTTCAATTGTCAAAATGTCCGGCCCCTGAACTCGGCAGGAGCCGGCACTCGCACAACGCCCAACAGGCCCGCGAACACACCACCTTACGCACGCACCGATGCACCGAGTTGCATCAAACAGCCGTTCGCGATCCCCGTTTTCTTCGCGGACTGACGGGGATTGGCATGACCTGCCCGACCAGACAAGCTGGCAGAGGGCTTTCAGGTATAAGCTTAATCGATTTCGTTGAAGCAATCGGGAACCGGCGTTCGATCGATGGCGTCCCGGATTCGCTGCGTGGGGAGATCGTAATTTTGGGCTGATACGCCCGGCATGTAATGCCCCGCGATCCAGTTCCCCAATCCCGCTTCGATACCATTGTTTCGCGTTACCATCGTTTCCCGGAAGTGCTTGATGTAAATCCCCGACAGGTTGGCTGTTCCCTGAATGTCCCGACGCCAGGTGGTGTAATACCCGTTTTTCCACGTCTGGGAACCACGCAAAAAACAGCCCTTTGTCTTGAACCCCGGAAAGACCAGCCTGGAATTTCGCTTGATTGATTTCAGATGGGAAATAACCAGGTCCGTCAGCGGAAGCCCCTGCAATTTCCCTGTTTTCTGGGCAGAGAACTTGAGAAGTCGATCGTTCCAATGAATGTTTTCCCAGGACAATTTCCCGATCACATCCATTGTCCTGGCACCATAAAACCACCATAACACGATTGCCGTTCGCCACAATTTCGGGGCGGGGACTTCGCCGCCAACAGGGTAGGTCGCTCTGGCACAGGCCCTGTATAGTCGAGTCACTTCCTCGATCGATAGCGTTTCGCGTTGCATTTTCGGTGGCTGCTTGACCAGCTTCGATTTTGAGCGACGCGAGATAGCGGGAGCCTTGGAGATCACCTCTTCCTCTTCCGCCCAGTTGAACATCGCCCGCACTTCCCGCCAGCATTTGTTGATCGTTGCCGGCGATAACCCCTTTTTGATCAACCCGTCGCGGTAAGCGATCACATGTTCCCGGCTGACCTGGTCGATAACCGGATCGTCTGTCAACGCCTCCCAATGATTCAGGGCCACCCGATCCTGCATCAGCGAACTGGCAGATTGTTCCTCTTTGATTTCCGGAAGAATGAATTTCTCGTAGTAACCACGAAGCCGTAACGGTTGCTCGGATGGTTCTACCGATCCTGTTTCGACAGGATCGAAAAGCCGTAACGCAATCATTGTGCCTTCTCTCCAGAGTGACGGTGAGGGGGCGACCAATCTGCCATGCCTGGCACATCGATAAATCCTTGTTGCCCTCCGTGTGGGCGACCCTCGGGTTTACTCCTGGTACTTTGCGAAAACCATAAGACGGATTTTCCGTCAGTGATTTCCCCGTAAGAGATTTTGGCGATTTCCTCATGCCGATGAACCGTTCCGTGTAACTTGTTCGGATTTTGCGGTTGATGCAGCACACAACATGCAGGTGTTACGCTTCAGGGGTTCCCCTTAGCGTGACACAATCTGCCAGAGGCGGGAGCAAGCCCGCTGCGCTCGGGGTTTTCCCTCGCGCAGCAAGGCCCGGAAGTTCGTTTCGCCGGGGGGCGGGTTGATTTTCCGATCTCAAGCTCCCGTGCCAATATACGCCAGCCGTTAACAGCATCCCGGACGAGAAGCAAAACGGGACTGACCGTGCTACAAACCAAATTCCTGGGTGAAGCAAACGGCCCGGCTGGCTGACACGATGAATCGTGATGAGCAGTATCGAGCATTTTGCTTCTTGTCGTTCACCCCTGTTAAAGGGCGGCTCACAAAGTGAACGGGGACAATTTGAGCATCTCGGCGAGAATTGTCAAGCGGAGCACGAAAGAAAAAACAATTTTCTCAAAGATTCGTTTCCTTTTCCTTTTTACTCTTGCCTATTGGGTTCCGATAGGTACAATAAGAGCATAACACTTAGCAAACGGAACAAAACAATGCCTTGGTTTGATTTCATCTGGACTCCTGAAAACATTGCTCATCTCGAAGAGCATGGGTTGACAACGGATGAAGTGGAATCCGTGATTATGGATTTTGATTTAACTGGCACAAGTCATTCATCAGACCGACCGTTTGCTATCGGCGAAACATTCACGGGAAAGCAGATCTTTGTTGCATTTGAAATGATTGACCCGGTTACCATTTACCCCATTACCGCATACGAGGTGGAAAGATGAGAAAAAAGACGGCCAACAGAGTCAGAAAAAGAATTTCAAAACACCCGCTACTGACACCAGAAAAAAAAGCGGAACTCAACCAGGCTGCCAAGGAACTGGACGATTACTACCTTTCCCCAGCGGGAAAAAGAGAGTTGAAGAAGCTGGCGAAAAAAGCGGCTGAGAATCGAAAGAGCGTGCGCAAGGTTTCCGCTCGTTTGCCGATTGCGATCAGTTCGGCAT
>JALWSL010000812.1 GCA_027080405.1 Planctomycetaceae bacterium | reverse complement strand
TCACTCGTTTCCAGTAACTCTGCAAGCTGCTGGAGCGAAGCATATCCGTTATTCTCCGCATATTCCACGATTTTTTCACGACGTTGATCCGGCAGCACGCAATCGCTCCTTCTGCAAATTGATATTATTTTATCAATTATGCGCGCCAAAACGATCATTTTCAATCATTATCTATCAGATTATCCCAATAGTAGCAAAATTACTCTGGGTAATATGGATAATACGAGAAGAATAACACATCTTATAGGCCGAGACGGGACAGAGCGGTTTTTCCGTATCAAAAAAGCAGAAATGTTTCACCACAAGACGGACCTCTTGCCCTGTAGCAGTTGGAATGAAGCGGAAAATTTTTCTCAAGTTTTGTAGATGGGCTTTACAGGATCTGTTTAACAGTTCTTGCGTTCACCATTTACCGCCGCCGTTTGAAGATGAGAAAATAGCCATTCGTGCGATCTGGCAGCAGTTCCCATTGTTCGGGGTGTTCGCGATATTCGCGTACTTCGTCGGGTGAATGAATGCTGCTGTACGGGTGGCGGGTGTCGATAACGATATAATCGGTATCCTCGGGGACGCCAACTTTCCCGCCGCTTACTTTGCGGGCGTAATTGCTGTAATCGTAAGATCGCTCAAAATGGGTGTAACGCGGATGCACGAAATCAGTCGAAGCGACCCGGGCGGTTGGCGGAATGAGATCGGCAATGCGGTCAAACATTTTCGCGCGCTCATCCGGAAAGTACAGTTTTGCTCCATTCCAGTTCGAGCCGGCATCCCAAAAAGGAATTCCCAGTGGTGTCAGCGTGAACCAGATTGATGTCGCCAGCGCAGACGAGAGTACCCACCAACCCCGCCGGTCGATTGGCAGCGGATTGTCGATCGGTTCCTGTCGTTTCAACCGGGGCATAAAATTTTGCAGCGGATTTTTTTGTGCGACTCCAATTGCCAATGCCCAGAAAAGAAGCGGCAGTAACGGTCCGTGAAAATGGTGCATCGGTGATTGCGATAATTCATTCAGGCAAAGCAGCACAAACATCGGTAAACAGCTGAGACAGCGCCAACCGGATAACAGTGGAACAAAACCGAGAGGCACCAACAACGCCAGGAGATAGACCAAGGTGTTGATCGTCAACAATTCCCCCAATAGCAAACCGGGGTCGGTCAACATATTCCAGATGATTTCACCTGTTGATTTCCCAAACTTCGAAAAGTAGCCGGCGTAATGAACCTCAACCCCGCTGCGAAAACTGCGGATCAGATTCATGGCGAACATTAAATAGACAGGCCCGGCCACAAGAAAAGCTGCTCCGAAAATCAAATCTTTTCGTTTGGTTAAAGGTATTCCGGCATTTGCTGCCCGCGCATTTTTCAACTTTCGTCGTTCACCAATGACCTGCCAGACCGACTGTGCCAATAGCGATAATCCGATCGAAAAAATAATGATCGCAAAGTCTTCTTTACAGCTTAAAGAGAGCAGCAACAATGCGTTCGCGCTGCCAAATCGTTTCCGTTCGAGTTGATCGAGCGCGAACAGGACAATCGGCACGCCAAAGCTGATCGGGCGAAACGTTTTCAGGTCGATCGAAATATCCAAAAATTGAAGCGGGAAGTAAAGTAAATACGCGATACTGACCAGCACCGCCGTTTTTTGGGACCGGCTTGAACGATACGTCAACCAATAAACAGGAATCGCGCCAATGCCGAGTGCCAACGATTCGCAAAATTCAAGCAGCAAATGCGAAGGCCACAACCAGTAAAGCGGAATCAGAAACAGATGCACAAACTGAATATGCTCTCCCCAAAACAGTCCCTGATCGAGATAGCTGCGGAATCCCTTGCCATGCGTGATATTCCATAAATGTTCTTCGTACATGGCAGAGTCGCCATGAGGTAACCGCAGATTGAACCAGAGTCCCCAGTTCATCGCCGTGAAGCAGACTACATAAATACTGACCGCGATAAAAACAGGAAGATGCTGTTTCCAGGTCGGCTGCAACGTGCCCGAATTATTAGAGATTTCTTTCGGCTCAGGTGTTGAAGCTGTCGAAATGGCCAAAATTTCATACAACCAGCCAGCCAGCATGATTGAGACCCAGAAGACCAGCGTTGCCTGCAAAATGCCTTGCAGCGATTCCCACTGATTGATCAGCGAGACCAGCCAGAGAATCCCCCACACTCCCGGAATCATTCCCCAGGCTGCTATACGGAAAGCAGACGAAGTGACTTTCCCGACGTGAAATTGCAAGCGTAATGCAGCCAGAAACACAAAAAAGCCCTGGAGCACTCCGACGGCGATCAAACAACGAAGAAAAGAAACGAGCACCATCACTTGCCCTTCAGCGTCGTGGCTGATTTCTCCTCCGAAAAGATGCAATACGCCCCATTGCCAGGAACCGTGGCTAATGAAAGCGGTCGCCAGGTTGCTGTTTTCCAGAATCGATTGCAGACTCATTCCGCCCAGCAGCCAAGAGAAAACAAGCAGAAATCCCGCCTGAATCCAGGTTTTGGAACTTTCTTCGGAATGGGACTCAGACTTTTCCATGAGACAGGTATAAAATAGGAT
>JALWSL010000811.1 GCA_027080405.1 Planctomycetaceae bacterium | reverse complement strand
CCCAGGCGGACGGGCTTGGTGCGCTGCCGCCGCCACAAACTCTGGCTGGCTCGCTCCCGTTCCCGTTCCGGGCCGATAACCGGATCACGCGTGCCCTGCTTGGCCGGTTCGGTCAAGTCACGACCGAAGCTGTCCAGTGCGGGAGTCTTGCTGTTTTTGCTCGATTTGGTTCCGCTCGATGTCCCGGCCCGCTCGCTACTTTCCGAACCTTCCAGACCATGTCCGAGCAGGTTGAGAACTTCTTCGCGCACATCTTCGAGTTTCAAGCCAAGGTTCATCAGAACCTGAGCGGCGACCCCCTCCTGTTCGCGAAGCAGGCCCAAAAGCAAATGTTCTGTCCCGACATAATTGTGATTGAGATTGCGCGCTTCTTCCATCGCATATTCGATCACTTTTTTGGCACGCGGCGTTTGGGGCAACTTCCCCATTGTGACCATGTCCGGCCCGGTCTGGACAATCTTTTCGACCTCAAGCCGGATTTTTCGCAAATCGACTTCCAGATTCTTTAACACGTTCGCCGCGACCCCGGATCCCTCCTTGACAAGACCAAGCAGCATATGCTCGGTGCCAATATATTCATGATTGAACCGTTGGGCTTCCTGATTGGCCAACTGCATGACCTTACGGGCTCTATCCGTGAATCGTTCGTACATGACTCCAACTCCTGCTTTCTGCAGTGCTATTCTGCGTTAAAACGCCCTTTTCATCATCGGGCGTCTGTATGATTTTATGATTTGGTGATATTTATCGTTATTTCGTTATCCGTTATTTCGTTATTCAACGCTGAAAACATCATGCCTGGAAACATCATATTCTGTGCAACGCCAGGCGGCCTCATGATTCCTGTTCCAAAATCCCTTTTCGCGATCGATCAATCGACACAACAGCTGACCCGAGACCGCAAAAAAAGTTCCAACAATTGCGGACCGCAACACCCGCCAGACACCTCGAGACTTGCAGGCATCACGTTCCAATAATAATACGCAACTCGTCCTCCCAGCCCGATTCCTCCTGTAAAATGGAGTTCCCGACCCGAGAAGAATCGGTTTCTTCCGCACAGCCGCCATAACCGTCACCACATACTGCCCACTCTCTGCGCGGCCCCGGCCTTCGGGCACCCCGAGCAGCTGGCACAGCCACACATCTCCGGTTGGCGACGTCGCTGTGCAATTCTAGTTCTCAACACGAAATAGGACAAGATAACTGTTCTACACAAGTCCACGTTTTGTGTGAATACCTGTTTTTCAGGGTTTTTGAGAGCTATCGAGAGTGGTAACAGGTCGGTCTGCATGAAAAAAGAGCCGATGCAATTGCGTCCACGCAGGGCGACAGTTTGTTTTTGCAGTCAGTCCCACCACCAGGCGTGCTTTTCGTTGAGACGGATTTGAGCAGCGTTTTTTTTCTTCCGGGCAAGTTTTTCTCTCTCTGCCACGCTGATTTCCATCTTGTTGATGACGTTAAACGGGTTGATCACCACGCCGCCGCTGATCAGTCCGGTCACCAGACGAGAGCCGTGCGATTTGCAGTTGACGCAAGAGGCAACTTCTTTCGGGGCATTGTATTGGGGGAGAGCCAGTTTCGATTCGTCCAGAAAACAGGTCATCTTCCATCCTGTTTTTTGAGGCAGCGATTCCCTGTTGAGAATGGCAGTCAGAATCGCCAGGTCTGTCAGGTTTTGCAGTTCTGCAAAGGTGGGGTGTTTTTCGGCCAATTGGGGGAACGCTTTGGTGAACTGTTTTGCGTACGCGGTTGTCGAAAGACGTGTCGAAGTGGCATCCTGAAGAACGCCAGCCTGGGCAATTTCTTCTTGCGAGAGGAGTTGCAGGCGTTGCCCGGAAAACTGGAAGACGGTTTTGTCCTCAGTTGTCCGGATCGCTTCATACATCGGGGCAAACCACCAACGCTGCATACTGTTGCCGGTTCGGCCGAGCATGGCCAGATGCGACCGAAAACCGGAAACCCGAGCAGGTTCCAGACCGATCGACATTCTTTTCATCAGGATATCGGCTTCCGCAAAAGTCACCCCGAAATGCGAATTGGCGGGCACTCCCCAAATACGGATTTTCTGATTCCCCAATATCTTCGCCATTTTTTGATAGCGCGAACGAATCGCCGAGACGGAGGCGGCAGAACTGTTACGCGAAAGAAAAGTTTGAAGCTTCGCCAGATTCTCTGGAACGACATCGATCGAGCAACCGATTTCCGCTCCGTGCCGGCCGGCTCGGAGCGCAACGATCAGGTCATCGAGGCGGAATACGGGGCGTCCGGTTTCGATACTGACCGCTCTGCCTGAAGCATCTGGGGCAAAACCACCCGCAGGCCCGGCGATGACGATATCTTTTTTTTCGGGATAAACGAAGAGATAGTCGATCCGCTGCAATCCGGCCAGGAACTCAATTTCCACAGGGAAAGTGGTCCCCTGTTCGAGATGCTTACTGAGAGCCGCCTCCAACTGGATCAGCGAAATCTTGCGCATCTCGCTGGGAGCGTTGACATCTTCACCGAGGTTTTTCTTTGCGAATGCAAGCCGTTTCTTTTTTTCCAGTTGCGAGGTGTTCCCTT
>JALWSL010000810.1 GCA_027080405.1 Planctomycetaceae bacterium | reverse complement strand
ATTGATCGCCAACGGGGCAATCTGTTCCAAATCTCTATAGGGATCGTCGGTGTAGAAATTGCCGGAATCGAAGTTGATGCCGAAATTGGGCATCGGTTTGACGGCATCGACAATTTGCAATAACTGCTTGGGAGTCGCGGTAATCCCGCCATGATTTTCAAGCGCTAAACAAACACCTTTGGAGGCAGCATATTCGAGCGATTCGCTGATTCCCGCCGAGCAAAGTTCGACGGCTTCTTCAAAACTTTGATTCTTTTTTTGTCTGCCTGCAAAAATACGAATGACCGGTGCACCCATCTCGGCAGCGTAATCGATCCATTGACGGGTCAGTTTCAATTGATTCTGGCGTTCTTCTCCTTCGGGATGACAGAAATCATTCCCGATCGCGGTTCCGGAAATATCGAGACCGAGCAGAAACGTTTTTATTTTCAGTTCGGCAAGGTATTCCGGCGTTATTTTTTTCGGGAAGTAGTAACTGGTCAGTTCGCAACCATCGAGATTCATTTCCGCACAGAAATCAACAAAATCGAGCAGCGTCATCGACGGATTCGATTTTCGTGGCTTGGCCCAGTTGAAAGGCAACATTCGATGAAACGAATACGCCGCCAGGGACAACTTCATGTGGGAAGAACTGTTTCGCGATGATCGCTCTTTGGCCGAGACGGAACGATTTCCTGCAACTCCCAGTCCAATCAACGAGGCGACTCCTGCAAACTTCATCCAATCTCGACGTTGCATCATGTTGCTTTCTTTCTGCTTCAAGAACCCCGGTGCCCCAACTGTCGGCTTCAATTTCGCGATTGAAAATCCCGACCGGAAAATATCAACTGTAAAACTTTTGGAAGCCAATAAAAAAATTCAGCAACCAGTACTGTTAAACAAAAACCTGTCAAACCACACTGTCATAAACCGAAGGCCCTGAAAACGGGGTCGCACTCGAAGCGACTGCGACAGGGCAGATAAACCTGCCGCCTCGATTAATAAACACCCACCGTCGTTGTTTTCGCGTAGACATGATAGGGGCGGACGCTGGAAACACCATCCCACGGATACTTCTCGTGAGGCGGTTCCCGTTCCCCTTCGTCACGCTCCAAAAACCCGGGGATGAACAACTCATCGGTCAGCGTGTATAATTTGACACGGCCAGTCTCGCCGTAATCGACGACTTTTGTGTGATCATCAAAATCAACCACCTCGACGATGGCCCGAGGTTGCGGAGCGTAATAGGTGATCTTGAAATTATCTTCCGGAACGAACGGTTTACCACAAGCCAGTCCCATCAATGTATTCCCGTATGTGGGAGTGATATAGACATCCGGCCCCAGTAATTCTTCCCGGGCAAAACGGTACCACTGCTGTGTAAATTCCGTCCCGCCACAAAAAATTCCCTTGATCCCTGCTTCTGCGATACTGCTATCTTCATCCATTAAACGCAGCGCCAGGGCTTCGAGCAGTTTGGGTGTTGTAAACATGCACTGGATTTCATGACCGGCCGAAAGAATGGTCATCGCCTGGTCAATCACATGGGCACTGTACTGTTTGGCCCCTTCGATGTCTCCCTTTTTGATCAATTTGACGACCCAACGGGGATCCAGATCGACACAGAAACAGATACCGCCCCGCGTTTGACAAAGGTGCTCCACAGCCAGGCGGAGACGACGTGGCCCCGAAGGCCCGAGCATCAGCCAATTTGCCCCGCGCGGAAACGACTCATCGGGCAATGTTTCACTGAACATCTCGTAATCGATCCGAAAATCATCGACGACACAGCGGCTTTTCGGAATTCCGGTTGTGCCCCCCGTTTCAAAAACATAGGTCGGTTTATCCCACCACTTCTGAGGCAGAAAACGCCTGACCGGCCCTCCTCGCAGCCAGTCATCCTCAAACAGGGGGAACTTTTTCAGATCATCGAAACAGTTGATATCTTTCAGCGGGTCAAAATCGTACTCTTTCGCCTTTTCGATCCAGAACGGTGCCCCCTGCTCCGGATGAAAATGAAGTTGAACGACCCTGACAGTCTGACGATCCAGCTCCTGCCTGGCAGCTGCGCAGGAGTCTTGTAATTCGGGTGAAACAGAGTTGGCAGTCACGTTGATGTCCTGTTTGTAAGGCTTTGTAATGCTGTCGATGATTATCTTTTTCTTTGCGTCTTGCGCAATCTCCCTGTTTTCTTACCGCTGTAACGCGGCCAGCAGGCTGAAACGGCCACGCCGGGCTATTCAACAGGCAGGGAATCTTCTGCCCCGATTCTATGCAGAGAAGCGAAGTTTTCAAATGAACATGCATCATTCACGCGACAATTACGTCTGATTTTTTATAAAACGGAGGATCTCAACTGCTGGACAGGCGGTTTCATATTGCCTCGTTTACGACCAATGCGATACAACACCACCGTGATTTGCCCGGATTGATTGACGGCGCAGTGTGTTCAATCGGGAAGATTTGCCGGATACGAAGGAATTCTCTGTTAGTCATACAGGATTGATACAGGCATGGAAGCCAGAAAGCAGTTATCGAAAAAGAAGCAGGAGCCTCTGTTTTTCGAAGCCCAGCATTTTTGCAAAAAAGTATTTGGTCGTTGTCTGTCCTGGTGGACGGAATCGACGGGACTGATTTCAATTTTACAGGGGGGGCTGATTGCTGCGATTGCCCTGTATTGGATCAATCTGTTTGTCGTTACGTGGGGGGAGTCGCAGTTCAATATCGTCTCGCTGGTTGGCGGTTTGGTGTTGGCCGCTTTCTTCAGACGTCCCCTGTTGCAGCGGGTCGCTCCGGAGTTCTGTTCCTTTTTTCTGTTCGCAGCGACATCGACATCTCTCTTCTGGTGGGAGAACTGGGATTTTCTGATCGCGAGGCTGTTTCAATATCATACCGTTTGGGGGGCGGGCATGGCCGTTCTGCTCAACGGGGTGTTGCTCGGTCTGATTATCATCGTGATCCGTATCTGTTCACAATCAGCCGTTCTTTTTTCCCGGGAAGAAGAATTATGCAAACAGAAAAAATGCGTTGGTACGGATGAGCAAGTTCCTTCAACCATCTATTTGGGGGCAGCACTGGGACTTTGGTTGTTGACAGGGAGTCTTGCTGTCTTTTTCCCCATTTACCAAACTACTGCCACCTGTAGCGGAATCCTGCTGTTCCTGTTCATTATCCATCTGACACCACTGCGCTGCTTACTTGCCAAGCGCCTTCCTTCATCGGTTGTCATCGAAGCAGAGACAAACGGATCGGCTCGCGACAAAAAGAAGGTTGCCTCGTCTCCCGTTTTCCTCGGGGTACTTTCAATCTGTACCGGTTGGCTGATGCCTGTGATGTACCGGTTCGCCTCTCAATTGCAACCCGGGACAACCCTGCTTTTCTACGGCGTTGTCGCTGCGGTATTGGTTGGGTTGGCCTGTTCGCGTTGGGCCAATCAAAAAATGAGAGTAATCCATCTGGCCGCGTGGCTGAGTCTTGCCTTTTTGGCGTTTCCACTCTGGATTCGTTTCTATCTGATGATTTCCGCTTCAGTCTCATCGACAGCGCTGGCGATCATTCTTCGACAAGTTGGCCCCGTGATTCTGTTCTGGCCGATCGGAGTCCTTCTCGGGCGCATCTTCAATACATTGGAAACCTTCAATGCTCTGGAATCAGATAAAACAGGCGAAAAGGCAAATTCAGCGGCGGTGTATTCGATCGCTTTCAGGTTGGTGTTGCTTTTCTGCTTTATCTGCGGGGTTCTGCTGGCCAGGTGGGGAATTTTACAGATCGGGGTACCATTTATCCTTGCAGCGGGAGTGTTGCTTCTTGCCGTCGCATCGATATTTTTCGAGTACTTTGGTTCGGTTTCTTTGCGGGCTTCGATGCCTTCAGGGTATTCCCGTCTCCGTCTGCTCGGTTTGTGTGCCACCTGTCTGATGAGTTTGGGGCTTGGTTCACTCTACCAACCAGCCGAAGCGACCCATGCACTGTTTTCGTCACACGCTTTTAACGCCTGGAGGAACGGAACGAGCTTTCGCCAGCTTTGCGGTATTGATGATGGACGCTTACTCGCTGTGCAGGAAACACCGCGGGGAACGCTGACATTGTGGAAACATCAGGGGGAGCATATCCAATTACGCAGAGACGGCATCCCGCTTGGGCGAATCAGCAAAGATGATGAATTGGTTCCGCAGCCGACAGGAGAGTTGCTCAGTTCTGCCCTTCCGTTATCGATTCATCGAGCTCCCAGGAAAATTCTGCATCTGGGAATGGAAAGCGGCCTGGCCGTTCAGGTTTCGCTTGAATTTCCGGTGATCAACGTTGTCTGTATTGAGGCGGATTCCGGAGTATTGGAACAGGCGAAAACGGGCGAACTCTCGACTGTTCTCAAAACTGTTACCGGCGACCAGCGTCTGCATTTGAAGACAGCTTCCCCATCGCTGACCGTTCGGTCGATGAATGAAAAATTCGATGTGGTCATCGATTCCCCGGGACATTCAGCCGTTTACGCCAATGCAGCCGAATACAGCCTTCAGCACTATCGACACATTGCCCGGCTGCTCGGCGATCATGGGTTGTATTGCCAACGGTTCACCTACAGCGATTACGGCCCGTTTGCCCTGGCTGAAGTTTCGAAGACAATTCGCAGAGCATTCGGTTACGTGACAGCTTTCGACACCGCACCTGGTGAGATGCTTTTTGTGGCTGCACGAAGTCAGGATGATATTCTTTCCGAAGGATTGATCACCAGAATTTCGTCTCCGCAGACACGCCGGATTCTGGCTCGAATCGGTTGGGACTGGTCAGTGGCGATGAACCTGGGACATTTCGATATCGACCAGATCGATTCGCTGAAACATGTCGGAACCAATACACCCTGGCAGGGAACAGGCTCGTTTGGTCTCTCTGTCGAGATGATGCGCTGGGGAACAAAATGGAACGATATCCGGCATGCTCTGGCAAGCCATTCGCAGCGCCTGCTGAATCATTACAAAGAAGAAAAGCAGACGGATGAAATACTGCGCCGGCTATCCGATGTGACCGCCTGTCGCCAGATCATCCGTGAACATCCCGATCAATTCTGGGCATACCGCAAGACGGTCAAACAGAGGCTGATCGAGAAGCCCCGTTCCGTCATTCTTCCTGTAAAAGGAGAAGGACTGCAACGAAAAATGCACCCCGAAGACAAGAGACGACTTGACTATTTCGAGGCACTCGGTTCGATCAACAGAAAAGATCGGTTCACCCCGGCAGACCTGGAACGGATTGCCCGCTTCGCCTACCCATACGATCCACTCATCAGTTACTACATTCATCCGGAACTGGCCAAACTGTATCAGCGATGCACGCCTGCTGATCCAGATGCCGAATTGCGGGAGTTGCTGCACACCATCTACTACAGCAACACCAGCCAGCGTTCCGTGCGTAATATCCATCGGTCGCTGGAAGTGCTTGCAACGGCCAATCTGTCGATGAGCCAGGCGGATCGGTACGATCACATCAATACCCTTCTGGAAATACTGAAACAGCGCTGGATCACCAGAAAAGTCGAACAGGGAATCTCCCAGGCAGTGACACTGATCGACCTGAAAAATTCACTGGCCTGCGTAGAAAAAAGCTTGGACAAAATGGACCAACTTGCACAAGCGGCAGGGGTTGACGAGGAGACAGCTGCCATTCGCCGGGAACAGTTGGGGCATTCCCTGCAGAGAATGCTGCGCAGCTATCGGGCGGAAACAATGGTCAAAAGCACGCGTGCCAAATATCCGCAACCCGATCCGGAGAAATCAGAACCCACCGGGAAATAGAAGAACTGTCATTCGGCTGCCGCTCTCTCATAGCGCTCTGCCATGCCGCTCAATCATGCCGCTCAATCATGTCGATCAATCATGTCGATCAATCATCCGATGATGATAATTTCCCCTGATCGGGTTTCCGTTCAGGCAGAATGGCGACTGACTGTTAAACTTTGTCGTCTGGGGACATTACGGTATTCCCGTGAACTTTGGGGTGGCGCTGTTATCGAATCTGATATTGTGACCGCGGATTCACAGAGAAGTTCGACCCGAGTTGATTTTAAGTGGTAGGTTTTCCTGGCAGCTGATCAAGCTCGTACCATCAGTAATCAACAAACTGACCGACTCGGAGCGAATAGATGAAAAATATACTTGCGAAATTACCCATTGCCGGCCTGTCCCTGCTGGCAGTAACGATGATGCCACACAGTTCATGGGCAGAATGTCCCTGTTCCAAAGGAGCATCCCCTTTTCCCCCGCATATAAAACAGGCGTTCCCGCAACGGATAATGCCTCAACAGGTGATGCCGCAGCAGATGGTGCCACGCGGCCCGTTGGTTTCACCACCGCAAATCTCGGCAGCAACACCACCGGGAACAATCGGACAAACCTATTATCGGGCAAGTCGGGAGGTTCCTGCTGACAAGCACCCGCGTATTGCCATGGTCGATATCATTGCACCAGGTGCTACGGAAGTTGCTCTTTACAACATCAATCCCCATCGTGAAGAAGATGCGGTCGATGGCTTCGAAAATATGTTGACCAACGGACTTTGGCAATTTGAAACCAAGCCTCTTATTCCCGGTGTTCCCCACATTTACAAGGCCGTTTTCAAGTTTTCCGATGCTCCAGGTGCCCCCGAAACAGTTCGATATATTCGCCTGATTCCGGGCAGGATTGTGTCGCTTACCTATTGATTGGAGCCGTTCAATGTTGGAGAATAGGCTCGGTTGACACATTCACTTTCACTACAAAGGAATCGCGATGAACATTTCAGGTACCCGGTCACGGATTTCACAATTCTGTATTGCCGCACTGTTTTTGTGCATGATGACAGTTGGCACACGGACAAGCGTTGCAGCAGATGACGGCAGATTGTCAGCCATTGGCGGTCTTTCTGCAGCCCACATGTATACAAGCTATATTGCCATTGGTGCAATCGGAGACGCTTTCGGCAATGAGGTTTACGACACGGAACGCGTCCAGGAACTGATGAAAGGCATGGTCGGCATGCTGGACACATTGAAGAAGCAATTGTTGCTTGTTCAGGAAAATTGCGAGGACAAAGCCGATCAGGAGTACATCGACGAAACCATCCAGATTTATACACTGCTGCAGGAAGAAGCCCGCCAGCTTTCCAAGTATTCCGAATCGACAGACAAGGCAGATTATCGAGCCTACGAGAAAGCACGCACAACCGTTTGGCCGCGTATCGAAAAACTTCTTGGGCTGGATGGCTAATTGAACTGCCCGCCCAATTTGGCCGTTCAGGCGTTTCGTTTTTCTTGTCATAACTGAAAACGACCGAGGCTTGACAGACGGGCAGTAAAATCGCACAACGAGAGAATAAACAGAATGGCCCTGTCCAGTTTTTGGACGGGGCTTTTTGTATCGCCGATCTGTATTGTATCACTGCTCTGTATCACTGCTCTGTTTATTCGCTGTCTCAGTTATTCTCCGTATCAGAAACTGCATCGGAAATTGAAACAGCGATTCTGAATGAATCAATCAGCCGATTCACATACACCTCAACTTCGGACAGAATCGGCAGGAGACTACTCTGCAGACCGCGCTACAGTCCGCACTATTGAAAGATCCCGAATGCGGTAAAACGGACGATAAAGCATTAACGAGTAACCGGAGCGTCGCGGTCAAGGGGTTCTTTGGCGAAGTTCCGGGCAAGCCAGTTGAGCAGTTCTTTTTCGGGAGAACCATCTTCAAGTTCACTTTCAACCTCACGGCAAAAACCGGTTGTCGTTGATGGTTCTGCTGGCTCGTCGAATCCCGATTGCCGTTGAACAAGGTAGTTGGGACGGGCGCGAACCTGGTCATAGATGCGGGCAGCGTATTCGCCCAGAATGGCAATCCCCAATGAATTGATGGCCCCGAACAGTGAGACAACCATCGTTGTCGAAGTCCAGCCGGGAATCGCCATGCCCGTAATCAGCTTGTGGTACATTGCAAAGCTGGCGAGAGAGACACTGACCAGCAATGAGACCACACCGATCAGGTAGAACATTGTCAGCGGAACATTGGAAAATGAGAAAATGGCCGTCTTGGCAAGACGGAAAAGCCCCAACAGCGAGACGCGGGGCGTTTCATCGTAGCGGGCCAGTCGCTCCACTTCGATGCCGAGTTGGCGATATCCCACCCAACTGCGCAAACCGGGAAAATAGCGATCACGCTCGGGAAGTTCGTTCAACCGGTTCAATACTTCCCGGTCGAGTAAACTGAAATTGCCCGCATCAAGCGGAATTTCGACAGAAGAAATCGCATTCAAAACGCGATAGAAACCGGTAAACAGAAAGCATTTCCAGGCCGCTTCTTTTCTTTCCGTCCGTCTCGCATAAACGATATCGTAGCCCTGCTGCCAGGCATCGAGAAACCTGCCCAGAGCCGCTGGATCGTCCTGAAGATCGGCATCCATGACAATAACCGCATCGCCACGAGCCTGTTCCAGACCGGCCTGTACTGCCGCCTGGTGACCATAATTCCGTGAGAAATGGATAACGCGAACCTGCTCGTGTGCCCGGGTCATGGCATCCAGAAGAATCGCACTTCCATCGTTGGAACCATCGTTGACAAAAACGATCTCCAGTCGGGAAACCTTTGGGGCGAGCGATTGCTTAATACGCTCGATCAACAGCACGATTGCGTTGCATTCGTTGTAAACGGGCAACACAACGGAAACGAACGGTTTTTCCCGTTGATGTCGCATTTGTTGTCGCGTTTCGAATTCTTCAAGCCCCGGCATGAGATACCTCGCTCGATTTACGAAACAGCCCGGCAATCGAAAGTCCGCAGGGAATCTGCAGGTAGTTCGCCAGAGAGCGTTCAGCGTCGGCGCACCTGATCAGGAATCGATTCATCCAGGCGGAAACAGCAGGAAATTCTGCGGAACGGGATTGGGGCCGGATTTTTTGCCAGGTTCGGATTCCCAACGCAGCGGGCAGAGTAAAGGAATTCCAGTGAGTGATTTTCAGAACTTCAAAACCACTCTGTGCTGTCTGTTTCAGCAACTGTTTTTTGGTGTATCTTCGATAATGCCCCAGGGCGCGATCCCAGTCACCGTACAGCCATTGGTAGGCAGGGACTGTCAACACGAGAAGACCATTCTGTTTCAGAACACATGCAGCGTGTTTCAGAACCTGCTCGGGAGATTGAACATGTTCGATCACATCCAGCATGACGACGGCATCGGCTGTCTGTTCTTCAAATGGCCACGTCTGGTGCAAATCGTGAACCTGCACATTTTCGATTCCCCGCTCTTTTCCGTAGGCGACCGCTTCGGGCATAATATCGAGCCCAGCTACTTGATAGCCCCGCTGTTGGAAGGAAAGCAGATTTCCAGCCGAGCCGATTCCCCCTTCAATCACCAGTCCGGGAGCCGGAGCGAATTGATCGAGCCAGCGGCTGATCAAACGCCGTTTTGAAACATGCCACCAGTAGGATTGTTCCAAAACAGACAGTTCGTGCAAATGTGCCACTTCCATCGAATCTCGATCCTCATTTTCGCAACCCGTCGGATCATCCCTATCGATCCCCCAGCGCGGCTGGTTCATTCTGATAGCCGTAACCAAACTGATCTTTTTCTAAAATTTACGAGCCGTTCGCATACTTTTACCGTTGGCAATACAGATTCCTTCGCTCCGTCATCTGCATGATGCCAAAATGCAACACGCCCTGTTTAAGACTTAGCTCTCATGCGGCGTTTGAGGCGTACGAAAACTCGACGAAACGGGAGAATGAAAGCTCAACATGAGCAGTTGTGACGATTGTATCGGTGAATCTTCTCTGCAGTTGTGTGGTTGCCCTTTTGCAACGTCTTGTAACATCAAGGGAACCGAGTCTTGAGCTACTTTCTATTGGGGCCTCACTTTCTTTGGGGGACGCCCTTGTCAGGTGCATTGGGAGAGACATTGGAAGGGAGACATTTTGCAAAAGCGGTTGATCATTCAAAAAATATTGAAATCTCCCTTATTGCCGGGGGGATTATTGGCAGCTTTGATGATTCAAAGTTTGCCTCTGATGCTTTGTATGCCATTGACAGCCGATGCCGTGCTCTACGATCTAGAGGCCAAAACCGCGTTGCAGGGCGGTCTGCTTTACCGCGATATTGTGGAGCCGAACCTTCCGGGAATTGTCTGGCTGCATATGATCATCCGTTCGATTTTCGGGTGGTCGGTTCAGGCATTGAGAC
>JALWSL010000809.1 GCA_027080405.1 Planctomycetaceae bacterium | reverse complement strand
ATTTCCCGTCTGGAGTCAGGTTACTCGCGGCGCTGGTGCATGTAAGAAGCTGTGTCCAGTCAGCAACGGAACCCGCTGCGGAAACAGCGGTTTCGTTGCCCACACTGCCGGTCAAACCGTGCAGCAATTCGCGGGAGATTCCCTTGACATAAAGAAGCTCATCAAGCGTTTCAGGTATTCCGTTTCGCGGTTTATACGGTTTGTCGAGTTGTTGATAATATTCGCTCTCTGCACCGAATTCCCGGGCCTGGTCATCCGCGTCGAGCCAGTCCAACAAGGCGTCGGCGATGGAATCAGTCATACCGGGCAGTTGCATCAACGCGGCTTTTCCTCTCCCCGTTTCTTCCTGCTCCCATCCCAAAACCATCGCCAGATGCAACCGGGCCGATTCGTTCTGTAACCCGAACTGCAACTTCGAGGGCGCGGTTCGACGGACCGGATGGATGATCGAAAACCGCCACGGGTTTGTTGAACTGTTGGCAGGTTCTGCAAGTTGATCAAACGAGAGGCCCGACCCGTTACCGGAACTGTGTTGGAGGCTGCGCCCGCGAAAGAGCCCCGGCTCGTCCATCAGATCAATCGCAGTTTCCGGCTGTTTTCCGGATTGTTCAGCGATCCAAAGCAGCATCGTTTCTGCACTGGCGAGTGTCTGTTGTGCTTGAAGTAGTTGCCCGTTTATGACTGCTGCCTCGTATTCGGTTGTCATCGCCGAGAGAAATCCGAAGCCCGCCAAGGCAACCATCACCACCAGCACCAGCACTACAATCAGGACAACACCTTCCCTGTTGGGTCGATTGATTTTCAAATGATCCGGGATGATGCGATTCATTGCTGAAAACTCCCCAACGAACTGGTGGCGGTTTCATTTCCGCTTCCCAAACCGAGCGCATCCAATGAAGGTTTCGGATTCTCCAGCAAAAAAATTCGCCAATAGCTGCGCGGAGTGATCCCCCCAGGTGGTGACAGACTTTCCTGCCCGCTTTCTTCTGTTTCGTCTGCGTTCAATCCCGGATTTGTTTCGAAGCCGTCCGTTTCCGCACCCGCACTGAAAGAATCATTCAATTCCCGCTCCAGTTCATTCGATTCCTGCGCTGGTGTTTCCAGGTCGATCATTTTCTCCAACTCCTCCGTGTTGATCAGATCGAATCGGACGCGGATCGCGGCGGGATAGGAGACCTCGCTATTCCCTTCGGTTGGCCACTCGGACACCCAGGTTGCCCCATCGAAGTATTCAAACTGGCAACTGACGACTTCGGGCACCAAATCGTAATGGGGAACGATTGCCTCCGTTTCGATCTCCATTTCCGCCCCCTCATTCAGTTGATCCTGTTGAGGGAAAAGGAGTGATTCAAGCGTTAATCGATCGATGCGCACTCCATCTTCAACCCGGGATTCCTGAAAAGCCGTGCGGTTGTTCAACAGCGAAAGCAGTTCGAGCGAATCGACCTGAATGCGATACAGACCGGCTGGAAGCGACTGTGCCGATTCGTTCTGACCAGGCATCTGAAACTGATAGACGATCGTTTGAAATTCCGAAACAGCGGGAGATTCTCCTTCCTGCTCCGTATAACGATCGGAATTCGAACCACCGCCCAGTTCGTCCAATAAATCGATTTCGGAGATTTCAGCTTCTTTTTTCGGAGGAATCACGCGATGCGTTGTCAAACGAATCGCTGTCGATGTCCCGACAAAAACCGGAGCGGCCGGACTGCTGTTCTCGGGAGAGATCTCAAAAATGGAACGCGACGCGGTCACATCCTGATCATCCTGAGCCAGTTCGGCGAAAGCGTTTTCCTCCGCATTCAATGGTTTTTCTGGAACTTTTCGTTCATCCAGCGGCGTTAATACAGAACTGAAGTCTTCTTCCATCAACTGAAACAGCGAACGGACAAGCTGTTGCTCGGTTACTTCCTCCTGTCCCGCAGTCAGCATACTGTTGTAGAGTGACATAATCCCCCACACAGCCGACATCAACGCGGAAACGAGTACGGCGGCGATCAGCAATTCCAGCAGGGTAAAGCCGCCACGTTCTGCCGGGCGATCCTTTCGATTCATTGAAATCCTCCTGCGGAATCCAGGCCGAAAGAATTACCTTCATCAGTAATCGCCGTTTCACCGGGGCGAATCCAACGTGTGAGAACAAAGCGGACGGGACGCAACAGTTCCTCGTCGGCTTGCCTCACACTGACAGTCAACTTCTGCAAACCGTCATTTTCTGATCCCGGTACCTCCGCTCCCGGTACCTCAACATTCCCGCCTGGGGATAACGACAACGAGGAGAGAGGATCGACCGGTTCCAGGCGAACCGAATAAACCCATTCCGATTCCTGTTCCTGATTTCCCTCGCCATAAAGAGTGTCACGACTTTCTGAAATCTGATTTTCGCTCCCCGGTCGCTCTTGCTCGGCTACCAGAGTTTCCAGATCACTCGAGTGCTCCGATTCAGCGGGTAGTAACGGCTGATCATCAACCGGTTCCAGCGGTCGCAATCCGAGCAGAAGTTCGTTCATCGTGTTCTCGCAAAGTTGCTGGGCGGTTGTCTGCAAAGCGGCCTTGTGGGCC
>JALWSL010000808.1:1453-2565 GCA_027080405.1 Planctomycetaceae bacterium | reverse complement strand
GTGTAAAGATCCTGCCCGTTATAATCGATTTTCGATAGCATCCGTTTGGTCAATGCACCCAGGGCCGACTGTTTTTCGTGGGCAATTCCCAGTTTGATCCCGTCGCGTGCCAGGTCTTTCAAGCTTTTGATGTTCTTCGGGTTTCCCTTTTTCGTGATGATGACCATGTCGGTTTCCGAGACCGTTACCGGTGCCTGGAATTTATCCTGCACCTGGTGCATGTAGGAGACATCACAGGCGAAATAGGCATCGGGCATCGCGCCGGCGTTGATCTGGCTCACCAGAATGCCGCACCCGTTGTAGGCAACGTTCACCGTCACCCCTTCCCGTTTTTCAAACTGTCGGATCGTATCTTCAATTGCCAACCGGTTCACACCGCCAGAGTACAAAAGCAGTTCGGGAGAAAGCTCCCAGGGATCGCCATCAACCGGTTCGTAACCGTACTTTTCGAATTCGATCTGTCCCTTTTCCGGTGCCTGCAAATACCGGGCGAACCGCAGCGCCTCGGTCGGATTGCTGCTGCAGGTTAAAACCCCAATCGTAATTGTTTTTACGCTGGCATCGAATTCCGGAACATGTACCGCTTCCAGTTCGCCGGACATCTGTTTGACCGTTGAATCCCAAACGATGGCGGCATCAACCGCTCCCAGGCGGACATCAGCTGCAATGTCCATCACGGTCGGCTTGAAAACAGTCGTCTTTTTTTCGATCTGATCCCAATGACCCGTCTGTTGCAGCACTTTCTTTGACAGTTTTCCGATCGACGCCGCTTCAGGATTGGCTAACGCGATTTTCACATCCGGTTTGAGCAGGTCATCCAATGTTTTGATCTGTTTCGGGTTCCCTTTACCCACTGCGATAACCGGTCGGATTTTCGCCAGCGGGATCACTTCCTTCACCAGACCGGCCTCTTTGGCAATCTCCTGATAACTGGTATCCGCTGCCAGGTATAAATCCCCCACCTTGGCAACTTTCAAATTGCTCAGCAGCGTCCCGGAACCGCCATATTGTATTTTGATACTCGTCCCGAATTTTTCCTTCGCGTATTTCTCAGCCGCCTCCGCAACGGGAGGTTTCACTCCGGCTGCACAAAACAGAACAAGTGCATCCGG
>JALWSL010000808.1:0-1443 GCA_027080405.1 Planctomycetaceae bacterium | reverse complement strand
TTAAAGTCGTGCTTAATGCAATGAAATCACTAAAAAAGAAAGCAACCCCAGCACGATCAGCGAACCAACAGCGACAAGAACTCCCTGATTGATCGCGCCGCAGCGTCTGGCAATTTGTGACTTTTGTTCTTTCATTGTTCCGGTCAATCATTTTCAGATATCTGGACAGCCTGACCTGCCTGTTCAGCAGTGCCGATTCAGCAGAGGTCATTCTTCCTCAATGACCTCAACACCGCACAATACCGCACCGGCAACCTGATTACCACCGTTTCGTTTGAACTGGACAACCAAATCATTTTTGATCGCAACACCTTCAAATGTTTTTACGATTCCCCGACGCGAACCGCCTGCCAAAGCGACCGGGTCGAGATCGGAAATTTTCTGTTCGTTCTGGATGGTCACGGAAAACCGGCGTTGACCGGCGGCGAGATTTTTCGGCTCTACAAAATGCAAACGAACGGTATATTTTCTCGCCTGTTTCGCGTTTTGCGCAACCGATATTTTGATCGATTCGATCCCTTCCGCTCCCGAAGCATCGATCCAGTTGTGACGGCCCGATTTCATTTCGGAAGCATGAAAGCGAAACCACTGCACGTTCTTCGGGAGAATTTCAACCGGGACGTCGGGAGATGGCCCACCTACATACGGGTATTCCAGCCACAATGTTCCCGTCTCCGATTTTCTGTCGCCGGGGGCTCCCAAATTGATGCCCAGTTTCCGGATGCGTTCTTTTTTCAACCGGATATTGTTGAATGTCCATTTTTCCATCTCAGGCATATGAATAAAAGCGAGTGACGTCTGATTCTGATACGCACAACTGCAGGTGCGGGTGTAGTCGGGAGCATTCAACACACCGTTGGCGACAATCAGATTCGACGTACATCCCGATTTGAATCCTCCCATGTTGCCCGTGCCAGCGTCATTCAAAAGATCGAAATAGCCGGCCGCAGCTGAACGGAAAGTCAACAGACATTCGCTCCCCACGGCTGAGTTGCAGCCGTAATTTCTCGAATAGTTCCACGAAGATTGAACACCGGTCAACGGATTTGTCCGTAATTCCTTTTCACCGCTGAGCAGATCGAACGCGCCGCTTTGTGTAATGATCCGCTGATGATGGAGCAGGCACGGCCCGCTATGCGAATTCGGTTTATCCCAGACGACTTCGCCATCTTCACCACGGTAGGCGATCATCCGATTGGCCGGTTCATCGCGCAACATGTCCCGAGCTGCCCGCCCGGATTGCAGCAGAATTCCGAACTCTGCGGAATAACCGAGCCAGGTTCCGAAGATGTTTTTGTCGCTGCTCCAGATCTCCTTGCCGGAATCAGCATCCAGGGCGAGAAGCCGAGCCGTTCCGTCCAACTTCAGACCACGCCGTTTCATCAACTTGACGACAGAATCGGGCAGGCGATCGATACAAAACAGTTTTCCGTCACCCAGCAC
>JALWSL010000807.1:1677-2567 GCA_027080405.1 Planctomycetaceae bacterium | reverse complement strand
TGTTGTTCCAAAATTCCGTCGGGGGTTCCTAAAACTTAGCGTGAGCCGTGGTCAAAGTACGGTGAGTGCATGCACTACCGGATCATCGCTCTTCTCGCAGCGACTCCGCCGTCGCAATTGGAGAACATGGATTTTCGCCTCGTCTCACTTTTTGTGATCGAGGCTTTTTTTGTTTCCGGCCATGATGCCCCATTTTGTAATACAGATTTCCGGGACAAGATGCAGGCATTCCACCGGGAATTCCGCTCCCCTGCCTTGACCGCTACGCCTATAATGAGCTATTCAGGTGGCAGAGACCGGCTCGTTCCGGCCATCCTGAAAACTGGCAGGCCGGAAACCTGTCCAGCCCGGTTTGCTGGTCTTGCTACAGTTCCCCTGAATACGTTAAATTGTGCCATCAAATTAATATTATAGATGCAACAAAGGAAATGAGCTGCATGTCGAGATTCCCTTTTGACCCTGTGACGGGCGGAAACCAGAGCGGATTGCTCAATCAGAGCCACATGGATATTCAAAATTCAGGCGGGTATCAACGTCAACGACAGATGACGATTGGCGACTTGCTGCTTGAGAACCGCATTATCTTTCTGGATGGCCCCATTCACGATGCAAGTGCGAACCTGATTGTGATGAAACTGCTGTTTTTGCAATCTGAAAACAAACATCAGGATATCCATCTTTATATCAACTCGCCGGGCGGTTCCGTCTCTGCAACATTGGCCATCTACGATACAATGCAGTTTCTCGATTGTGATGTCGCCACCTATTGCGTTGGGCTGGCTGCGAGCGGCGGGGCGGTGTTGATGGCCGGCGGAGCGAAGGGAAAACGGCATTGCCTGCCTCACTCCAAAATGATGATTCATCAACCGTATGGACAGGTGGGCGGCCAG
>JALWSL010000807.1:0-1667 GCA_027080405.1 Planctomycetaceae bacterium | reverse complement strand
CGAAACATTGAACAAAATTCTGGCTGAGCATACCGGTCAGGATATCGAGACAATCGCCAAAGATACCGAGCGGGATCGCTACCTGACGGCAGAGGAATCCAGGGAATACGGATTGGTTGACGAAGTGGTGAAGAAAGAGAAGAAAAAGGCTTCCCAATAGTCCAGGTAGCCGCTGATGCCAAATACGTTCACAGATGAGCCCGCATTTACCCAATTAAAACAAACAGATATCGCACGGAAAGCTGAGATTATGACAACACTGGTTCCTTATGTTGTGGAAAAAAATGGCCGCGAAGAGCGGGTCATGGATATTTACAGTCGCCTGCTGAAAGATCGTATCATCTTTCTCGGTTCGCAGGTGAACGATGCGATTGCCAACAGCATTGTTGCCCAACTGCTGTTTTTGCAGTTTGATGATCCAAACTCCGACGTCCACATGTATATCAATTCTCCCGGGGGTTCCATCACTGCGGGAATGGCGATTTACGATACGATGCAATTCATCAGTTGTGATGTCGCAACGTACTGCCTGGGACAGGCTGCAAGTATGGGAGCAGTTCTGTTGACTGCAGGGGCACCGGGCAAACGGAATGCGTTGCCGAACAGCCGGATCATGATTCATCAACCACTGGCGGGAATGGAAGGGACAGCCGTCGAACTGGAAATTCACGCCAAAGAGGTGATCAAAGTCAAAAAGCGGATGAATGAAATTCTCCAGGAACATACAGGCCGTTCATTGGAAGAGATTGAAGCGGATACCGACCGGGACAATTTCATGACGGCTGAAGAATCGAAAGAGTATGGTCTGGTCGATCATGTTATCGATCAACTCCCTCAGCAAAGAGATCGCTAGTGCGGATTATTCAACGGTTGTCGTGTGCAAGTCCTTTTGTTCATCCAGGGTTGGGCGAACACCGCATGTTTTGTGGGTGATTTGAGCTGAAGCGGACAACAAACTCGGATTCACATGAGTGGCCGAAAAACGGATTCGGTTCCGATTTACTTCGGTTCCGTTTTATTACATAGCCGTCAAGGATGACGCGATGCGATTTATCTTTCTGTCACTGCTGCTTTTTGCGACAGTCGGTTGCGCTGCCGATCGGCAATGTGAACTGCTCGAAGCACAATTGCGGGAGCAACAGGATTATGTGGCCAATCTGTCCAACCAGTTGGAACGTGCCAAGGCTGATTTATCGGTTGCCAATCAGGAATCAAAGGCACTTCGGCAACAGTTGGTTGCCAAGGGAAAGCAGCCTCTGGAACCGGAACAGGCCGATGTGTTGTACCGCATGGCGAAACTGAAGATCGACCAATTGCAAAGTTCGATCATACCGGTTGGGGCTTCCAATCGGCCGGTGATCAATCTGGTACTTACTCCCGTTGATCAATTCAACGAACCGATCAAACTTCCCGGGGAAGTGACGATTGAACTGTTCACGCAGGATGCCTCTGACGCTCTCCCTGTCGAGAAATATCACTTTGATGCTGCTGAAGTCCGTAAAAAGTGGAACGCGGGTTGGGTTTCTTCCGGATTCGTGTTCCAACTCCCCTGGCCTCCAACTGTTTCCTTTGCCCGGTTATCCGGTCAGCAGGTAAAATTGCAGGCAATCTTCAAAACAGTTGATGGCAGAAAGTTTTCGGCCACCCATCGGTTAAAGGTAAAAGAC
>JALWSL010000806.1 GCA_027080405.1 Planctomycetaceae bacterium | reverse complement strand
AAAATGATGATGCTCACGGTCAATCGATTCGAGCATGCGCTGTTGGAGATCATCCAGACGGGCCTTCCACAGTTCACCTGCCTGTTCGATAACCTGCTGTGATGCTTCGGCAAGATTTTGGGCGATCGTCTCCTGTTGGCCGAGAAAACTCCGTTCGGTGTCTGCCTGCAACAGAAAACAGAGACGGCTATCAAGCTGCTGATCGACTTTATTGAGGATTTCTTCCTGTCTGTTTCTGATCAGGTATGTCGTAAAGACCAGTCCCAGTGAAAGCGTGAGGGAGAGGGCGGTCGTATCAAACGCAACTGCCAGCCCGCCGGTTACTTCGGGAAGGGATTGATCGAGCTGATCGGGAGTGACATTGGCAATGGCGAGAGTGATTCCCATCACCGTTCCCAGAAAACCGAGAATCGGAACCGCCCAACTGACGGTATTCACAAAACCGAGTTTGCGTTGGGCCAGATCGTGTTCCAGATCGGAAAAATGACGGAGATGCTCCTCCAACTTTTCACCCGAAGGCCGCTGGGAAACATAAACCAATCCCTCCTGCAATCTGCGACCTGCAATGGAATCCCGAATCGACTGCTTCGCCTGACTCAAATAATTCCGAAGCAACTCAACTCTGCGACGAGTTCCCGATTCCGGATTTTCCGATACGGATTGAAGAACCGCATCAAAGTGGCTTGCCGCGTTATCTTCACCTGATAATTCGATCCAGCGGATAATCAGTGTTGCCATCCCGAGAAAGAACAGCCCCATAGTCACGTATTCCAGCGGGTGGCTCGTGCAGTATCGAACCAGCAATTCCCGCTGAAAGGGAAACAGGGGAAGCGAAGCGTAGAACAGAACCGAAGCCAAACCTCCCCATAACAATGGGCTTTTCCACCAGTTCCTCAATGGTGATTGACGGGAAACATGCGAGTGAGAATCGATTTTCTCTGAGTCGGGCATCTGTTTGGCATCCTGCGACAGTCAAAATCCGTTTACGGGTACGTGGTAACCTCCCTATCAGTATCGGTAAAGCGAACCTGTTTTCGTGAATCGGAACAGAAAGAAAAGATTGCCTTCACGCCCCCAACACCCCAACTATCCTATTTTGCGGTCTGTCTGCAGGAATTCACGGCCAGTCGCAGCGATTCCAGGCGTTTCCCGGCTTCTGTTCTATGACGGTCAAGCTTCGCATGAACGAACGGAAGCGCTTTGTCGCATCTGCGTTATCCCTCTCTGTTCTGTTCCTTTCCCATCTCTGCGTGAGATACTATCTCATCAATCTGGCGGCTCTTTTTGACCTGTCAGACTGTGCTGCGTCTGTTGGTGGTTTACTTTTTTCCACTCGTGTGAAATATCGAGTGAAAAATCTCCTGTCGCGATTGCGCAACATTCCGGTAACAAGAGTCTGCTTCGCCCGCACTAATTCGCCTGCATCAGGTAGGTGAGCAGGTCTGTCATGGCCTCGACATCAATTTCTTTTTCGAGCCCTTCCGGCATCAACGAGAGGCCGCTGCTTCTCATTTCTTCGATATCGACTCGGCTCACAACGGAGGTTTTTCCTTCGGCTCGCTTCAGGGTAACCGTTGTCGCGTTTTGGGCAGCCAAAATGCCGGTGTGCGATCGCCCCTGGGTGGTGATGATCAGATAGCTCAAGTAATCGGGAGTCACCTCACGATTAGGGTCGAGAACGTTGATCAGGATCGCTTCTTTGCCACGGTTTTTGAAGGTTGCCAGGTTCGGGCCGATTTCTTCCCCTTTTCCTTCAAGTTTATGGCAAGCCGCACAGTTCTTGAGGAAGATTTTACGCCCGGCTTCAACATTCCCCTGTTTTTGAATCGCGGCGGCATATTTTTTGACGATGCTTGCCCGCGGCGTTTTATTCATTTGCGAGACCAATTGATCCGCCAGTTTTTTCACGGCATCGTTGGGGGAACTTTGCAGCAGCTTCAAACGGATACTGTTCAAGTCCGATTTCGGAACATCCCCTTCAGAAACAGCGGTGAGAAAACTGATCGCCCATGCCGGTTTGCTGAGCAGTATTTCCTGCGATTCCCGTCGTAAATGCGGACTGAGCGAGTCCCATTGTTCGATCAAAATCGCATCGAGTTTGCAATCGGGAATCGCGGAAAGCGTTTCCAACGCAGCCGTTTGAATTTCGGGAGATTCCTGATTATCAAGCAGTCCGAACAGCAATTCCTGATCTCCCTTTTCCGGAGCAACACTGAGTGTTTGAATGGCTGCAATTCGCTGATTCTGTTTCAGGGATCGGTCAACGGCCTGTTGGCGGGATTTCGCCATCAGGTCGTCAAGCATTTTCTTCAGTTGATCGGACTGCCCGGAAATATTTTTCTCAGGCGAACCTTTCGTACCTGACAGATTCGTCAGATAGAACTGGAACATTTTCTGCCTGGCCGGTTCTGTCAAAGCGTTTTTCGAGGTCAACAATCGGATCATTTGAGCCAAATCGTTCTGATTTCCTCTGCGAGCAAGAACTTCGATCATGCTGTTAAACAGTGTCGTTGCTCCAGAGCGTTTGACAAAGGCTTCATCCTGTGCCAATGAATTCAGAAGCTGCCCCAATTCCTGATCGGTCGAACTGAGTAGCGCGAATCGAATCCAGCTATCTTGCGAATCGGTTTTGAACAATTTCAGAAGCAACGGAGATCGCACGGCGACAGGAAATTCACCCAACGAAAACGCCAGTTGATACCTGACAAGGATCGAATCATCATCGGCAAGCCTGGCCAGTTGGGAACGAATGGCAGAGTTATCCGGAAACTGTTCTGCCAGTTTGAGAGCGTGAACGCGCATCATTGGGTGATCGCCCTGCAAGCGCTGGGCGACAATATCCGCGGTGAGCAGGTTCAAGCCCGCGAGCACGTACATCGCATGCAAACGGCCGAGTGGTTCTTGCACTTTGGTTGCCTGAATCAACAGGGGCAAAATGGAATGATCCTGTCTCTCATACAGAACCCGGCTGGCGGTTTCTCGATGCCAGGAATTGGGATGTTTGAGCAGGGCAACCAGTTCGGCTGAACTCATTTGGCTCATTTTGGGAGCCGGCCGTTGTTTGAAGCCGTCTGGAACAACACGATAAAGACGACCGCGATCCCGTCCACTGGTCAAATCGAGATGTTTTTTGATCATCGGAGGCAAACTCCACGGGTGCTCGATCACTTCACGGTACATATCGAGAATATAAAGCGTTCCATCGGGAGCGTTGGCGTATTGTACGGGGCGGAACCAGATATCGGAGGAAGCAACGAATTCGGAATTTTTATCGATCCGTGTTCCGGTCAACAGCACGCCGTTCGGGATCAGGCGTTTTCGATGAACCAGGTTGCTGCCCACATCTCCAGAAAAAGCGAGTCCTTTGGAATCGGCCGGGTAGGCATCTCCGCGGTAAATAACGGCTCCTGTCGAACCGGTAAAGTAGCCGGCCGGACGACCACCGCCTTCGACAACTCCTTTGGCCTGCCCGGAGGCTCGCAGGCGGGTGCGCACAATTCGCCACGGTTCAACGGGAGAAATACGGTACACGGGAGCCTGACCGCCATCATCCGCGATGCTTACTCGCGAACTGGGTGATTTCAAATACGGATTCCGGGCTGCGTATTTATCATCGTAGGTGATCATCTGCAGGTGATCGCTGTTGGAGCAGACGAACTTCCTGCCCCAGTCATCGAAGGACATTCCATGCTGGGCGCCACCACTTTCCGGGCGGATATCCAACGTATTCGGATTGAATGAAAAATCCCGTCCGCGATATTCAACCGCTTCACTTTCGGGTTGTTCCGGACGCCTGATTTTCCCGCCGTTGGTACTGGTTGCCCCATGAATTCGGCTATCCAGTCCCCACCGGAAACTGTTGAGCATCCCTTGCACATTTCTTCTGCCGAAACCGGTGAATACAATTTTTTTGATGTCGGCTTTGTCATCGCCATCGGTATCCTTGAAGTAGTAGAGATGCGGAGCGGCTCCGACAAAAATACCGCCGTCGTAACAGATAACGGCAGTAGGCCACGACAATTTATCGACAAAGATGGTGCTTTTGTCGAACTTCCCGTCGCCATCGGTATCGTCGAGCAGGCGGATTTGCCCAAGCATCGCCTTGTCTCCATCCTAATAGTCACGCATTTCGACAACATACAGGCGACCGTCCAGATTGAACGACATCGCAACCGGATCGGTCAACAACGGTTCTGCGGCTGTTTGTTCAATTCTGTAACCGGGGGCCACACGAAACGTTTTGAGGGCATCTTCCGGTTCAGTCACCGGAATGCGGGGCAATTCCGCGCTGTAATCGAGATCGCCATTGGCTGGCTTGAAGTTGAGCGCCTTATCGATAAATCGATAAGCGGCCAGGCGGTCTTCCGTTGGAAAATCATGCGCACACAGTGGATAGCGAACCTGCAAATTGTCTTCCGCCTTGTACAACCTGAAGATTTTCATCGCTTCGGGAATCGCCTTTTTGACTCCCTTGACTTCAAAGTTGGAATCATTGACAGGAGAGACCGAAAGGAACGCCCGCGGAGCCAGTGTCGCAATCAATTCCGGAAAATCGAACGGCACCAGATCCGGATTCAATTTGTAAACATCCCGCAAGCGGGGCATGTAACGATCGCTTGTCCAGCCGGCGATTTTTCCCTGATAGTAATCGTGGAACGGCGTCCAACCGCAACTGGAAACGATCGCTTTGACACGTTCATCAAATACGCCCAGAAATATCGCGTTGTGCCCGCCAAGTGAATGGCCGATGGTTGCAATCCGTGCCGGATCAACTTCAGGCAGCGATTGCAGAAAATCGACACAACGCATGTGATTGAAGATCCCTTTCATCGAACCGGATACGTAGCGATCTTTTGAAAAATCGTAATTTTTGTAATCCCCAAAAGAAGGGTAGTCGGGGCAGATGACCACATAACCCCGCCTGGCCAATTCCAAACCGTATTGACGATTCAACCGCGGGCCTTCCCCGGCGACAATTCGTTTCCCCTGTGCGCCAGTCGGGTGTAGTGCGACCACGCCAGGAACTTTCTCTCCTTTTTTCAGTGTCGTGGGAAGATAAAGATCGACGGGCAAACGGTCTCCCTTTTCAGCGACGAACGTCAATGTTTTGCGAACGTAGCCGTCACCGTTTTTCGTTTCGGTAACCTGCACATCAAAGGGAGGCAATTTATCGCGAGAAGGAAGTGGCCCCATCACTTTTTGTACGTTTTGGAGAATCTGCCTCTTTCGTTTCTGCCAGATTTCGAGATTGTCGATCGGAACTGTTTTGCCGTTTTCATCCTGGTAGAAACCGAGTTGCCGATGATCGTTCGGATCGACGTTCGCGGAAGATTTCGGTTGCCCCCAAAGAACCTGAGTACACAGCACGAGAGAAAACAGGCCCAAGGCACTGAAGGCGATAATCGGGGAGAATGATTTCATGATAACAGTCTCGTCTTGTGAATGACAAAGGAGGGATAAAATATCCTGAGCGAGGCAGGCAACATACCGCAATTCTTACCCATTTGTTGCTGATTTGCAATCTGATCGGCCAATGATAGCGTGAATTTTCGAAGTCCTTGCAGGGCGTGATAAAAGGATATCATCAGCGACAAGTCACCATTTTCAATTTGACGTTGCCGACTCGATGCTTTACGCTTACCTTTAATGCGGCAGGTGCACGATGAGGGAAGCATGCAAATTATCGGTTCGTATCCTGCCAGGAGACGAGTTCGGGACTGTTTTCACTCAACTTGCTGCTTTGTCGCTCGTTGCATCTGACTCCGCCTTCATTGAGGATTGAAGCGGCGACAGGTCGAGGTGTGAACAATCCTTTTCGCCGGCAATGAGCCAGATTGCAGAATGGGGAGAGAGTTTGATGCGTTGTTTGATTTCTCTTTGTTTGAGTCTTGCAGCCGTACTATTCGTTTTTACTTCTGTTGATGCGGCCGGCAAAAGTGAATCGGTCGAGCTTGCGAGTTTCGCAATTGATGCTTCTCCCCCCATTGGCAGCCCGCTGGCTTACGATCCGGTGAAGGGAATTCAGACGCCGCTCAGTTTCAAAGGGGTTGTACTGACCGGATGCGGCAAACCGATCGTTCTTTGTGCAGTTGATTGGATCGGGATCGGCAATGAAGGGCAGACGGTTTTCAAGGAACGAATCGCACAGGCGGCGGGAACGACTTCTCATCGTGTGGTCGTGCATACACTGCATCAACACGATGCCCCCCGATGTGACTTTTCTGCAGAAAAATTGATGAGCCTGCACGGGGCTTCCGGTGTCGGTTTTGATCCCGCTTTCATGCGACAGGTTGTTGAACGGGCAGCCAACGCGGTTGCGGAGGCGATGAAGAGAACCGAACCGGTCACTCAAATTGGTCTTGGTTCCGGCAAGGTGGAGAAGGTTGCTTCCAATCGCAGAATCCTCGGTCCGGATGGCAAAGTACAATACACACGCTGGACGGCAACGGGCGATCCAAAAATTCGAGCTTTCCCTGTTGGAACGATTGATCCGAATCTGAAGTTGATTGCTTTTTACAATCAGGAGAAACCGCTGGCGGTTCTCACTTTCTACGCTACGCATCCACAAAGTTATTATCGCACCGGTCTGGCGAATCCCGATTTTCCCGGCATGGCCAGAAACGCCCGGGAAAAGAAAACAGGAGTTCCGCACATTCATTTCAACGGGGCAGGTGGAAACATCGGCGCGGGCAAGTGGAACGATGGCTCTCATGAAAACCGGCAAGTGCTCGCCGACCGTGTTGAAGCGGGGATGAAACGGGCCTGGGAAGATCAGAAAAAATACCCGGTTACTGCGGCTGATTTCAAATGGGAAACCGAACCGGTCTGTCTGCCTGTCGCGAGCCATCTGGATGAAGAGAAATTGCTTGCCAAATTGAAGGACAAGACCGTCAAGGCTTCTGACCGTTTCTATGCGGCCAAGCATCTGGCGTGGTTGCGTCGCTGTAAAGCAGGGGACACGATCGATATCGCCTGTTTGAGCATCAAAAACGCCCGCATCCTTTACATGCCGGGTGAATTGTTTGTTGAATATCAGTTGGCAGCCCAGAAAATGCGAGAAGATCTGTTTGTTTGCATGGCGGCCTACGGTGAATACGCTCCGGGTTATATTGGTACCGAAATCGCCTATTCCCAAGGCGGTTACGAAACAAGCAACCGGGCTTCTCGTGTTTCCAAAGAAGTGGAAAAAGTGCTGATGGACGCGATGCGAAAACTGCTGAAATAGGCAAAGCCAACGTAGACAAAAAAGTTCAGCAAGTTGTGTTACACCAAATTTTGTTACAACACTCCACGTTACAACAGTACGGGTGCTTCGTGAGTATGGGGGCTTCGTGATGCACCTTTTGCAAGGAGAGTCCGTGGGTTGCACGATATCGTTGACTGTACCAGGGTGTTGACTGCAGTACGCTGTTGGCTGTATCTCGCTGACTGCACCACATTGGTTCGACGAGATTGACTGGACGACACTGTTTCCCAAGGCTTCCGGTGACTCATGAACAGAATAACCAACACAAAGACGCGCATCATATCATTCCGCCTGTTGGTGCTGCTGGCCTGCTGTTCTCTGAATTCAGGTATCGCGCCCGTTTTGGGTGAGAACCAAACGGGCGAAACTGATCGTTCCCGGCAGTATCTTGAAAATGTCAAACCGATTCTCAAAGAAAAATGTTTTTCGTGTCATGCAGCCGGGAAGCAGGAAGGCGAGTTACGAGTTGATACTGTCAAACTGATGCTGCAGGGCGGTGAGAGCGGACCAGCTATTGAACCGGGAAAAGTTGCGGAATCCCTCCTTTGGGAGCGAGTCAGCTCGAAAGATGAAGATGAGCGAATGCCCCCTGAAGCGGAACCGCTTTCGCCCATTCAATTGGCCACGCTGAAAAAATGGATTGCCTCTGGTGCAAACGGCCCGGCCGATGAACAACCGCAGCCCGAACCGGCCAGTCACTGGTCATTTCAGCCACTTGCATTCCAACCGCCTGAAACTCTCAACGGGGCCCGGGTGATCGACTATTACATCGAGAAAAAACTGTCGGAAAAATCGCTGCATCCTTCTGAACCGGCTGATCGCACGACATTAATTCGACGCATGTTTCTCGATCTGCATGGTTTGCTTCCCACTGTCGAGGAACTGCAAAACTGGTCTTCCCGCATGGAATCGAACCCACAGGCAACTGTCGAATTGATTGATTCGTTACTGTCGAGCCCACGCTACGGAGAACGATGGGGGCAACATTGGCTCGATGTCGTACGATATGCCGATACACACGGTTTTGAAGTCAACACGCCTCGTGAAAATGCCTGGCGATATCGCGATTATGTGATCGATGCTTTCAACGAAGATAAACCTTACGGCCAGTTCATTCTGGAACAGTTGGCAGGAGACACCGTTGGCGTGGATGTGGCGACCGGCTTTCTGGTCGCTGCTCCTGTGTTGCTCCCCGGACAGATCGGTAAAGACGAAAAGTCGAAACGGCTCGCCCGGCAGGATTCACTTGACGAAATAATCGTCGGTACCGGTTCGACATTTTTGGGACTGACAATCGGTTGTGCCAGATGCCACGAACATAAGTTCGATCCGATCACGCAGGAGGAATATTATCACCTGCAGGCATTTTTTGCGGGGGTCGATTACGGAGATCGGGAGATCTTCGATACCGAAAGAAAAAAACGTCACACTCAGGCGGATCGACTGGAACAAACGCTCAATCTCATCAACGCGGAACTCGCGAAATATCAGCCACTTGCCTTTCCAGGGCAAACGATTTTCATCGATGACGAAGACACAAAAAAAGTGACGATCCTGAAAGCTCCCAACGGACACGGAACGAATCCCGCGGGAACAAAACAGGGGTACCGTGACGATGCCGGCTCCGCGAGCCGATTACCGAATATCAGCCGCGGGCGTTACACATGGTGGGATAATCATCCGGGCGAAGACGTTTTCACGTGGAACCCGAACAGGGCGGGAACGTATCAGATCTGGATATCCTGGGGAGTCCACGGCAGTGGGGTTCACACCCGTGATGCCCGTTATGTTCTCGATGACGATGGCGATTTGAAAACCCGTGACGATCAAATTGAAATCGCCCGGGCAGATCAGTTTTTTTACGCGGATCAGACGGAAGGCGATTCGGAAAAAACACCGCGCTGGTCCGGCGTAAAAGATGCAGGAGTCCACAAGCTGACGAAACAATCACGCATCATTCTGCGGGGCGGCAAAACGGGCACCGGCATCACGGCGGATATCCTCATCCTGCAGGAAGCAACTTCAGACTCCTGTTCTCCTCTACCCCGTCTTCGTTCAGCGGTCAACGCCAGGCGAAATGTGGAACGGTTCAAACCGGTTAAAGCCCGGTTCATTCGATTCACCACATTGGCAACAAGTAACAACAACCGCTACGAACCGTGTCTGGACGAGTTGGAAATTTACGCAACAGGCAATTCCATGAAAAACATTGCCTTGGCGGAATACGGGACGAAAGCGACATCTTCCGGCGAATACGGGCCTTCAGAGCGTCACCGCCTTGAGCATATTAACGACGGCAAGTACGGCAACGAACGTAGTTGGATCGCCAGTAAACGTTCGGGCGGTTGGGTTCAACTGGAACTACCTGAAGTTTTTGAAATCAACAAGATCGTCTGGGGACGGGATCGAAATGAAAAGTTCAAAGATCGCCTCGCGATCCGATATAAAATCGAAACATCGCTTGATGGCAGGAGTTGGAAGCTGGCTGCCAGTTCGCAGGATCGTGTTCCAACAGGAACCCCCTGGAATTCCGCAGATGAACTGAGTCGCAATTTGCCCGTTGATTCGGCAGGGAAACTGAAAGCGATGGATGCCGATCGTTCGAAATTACAGGCTCAAATTGCTGAATTGAGAAAGCCCCGCCTGGTGTATGGTGGACTGTTTCGTAAACCAGATGTAACGCATGTGTTGAATCGGGGTGATCCCGAGCAACCGGGGGAAGTTGTCGGCCCGCGGGTTCCTGCGGTCATCGGTTCGGTCTCACTTCCAGCAGATGCACCGGAAAGCGACCGGCGCGTGGCGCTGGCTCGATGGATTGCCAGTCCCGAGAATCCGCTGACCGCTCGGGTGATGGTCAATCGCATCTGGCAGTATCATTTCGGAACGGGACTTGTCGAAACCCCCAGCGATTTTGGGCACAATGGTGGCAAACCGTCGCATCCGCAGTTG